>WQTY01000271.1 GCA_009786045.1 Pseudomonadota bacterium
CGAGTGCGATACGCGGCTACCCCCAAGAGCGGGGCCTCAGTCGCCGGCCCCGCAACGCCCCGCTCGTAGGGCGTTGCCCTACGCTCTGTGGGGGAGCATTGCTCCCCCACACCCCCTGCAATGCAGCGCATTGCCTGTGGGTAAAGGGCAAAATGATTCGTTTTTGGCTAAAAATCTCGTCTTTTGGAACGATTTCTCGCTTGAGATGATGGGTGATTTTTAGAACTCGACGGCCGTGGGGGTGGGGCCCCTGCAATGCCGCGCATTGCTCGTGGGTGAGGTGGCAGAGTACCTCGTTTTAAAGCCACATGCCTTAGCCTTCACACGCTCCCCTGCAAACCTCCCAAGAGGGGGGAGGCGACACAAAGCCAACAGAGGGGGGTGTTCATTTTGGGGCAAATATTATCATCTTATGATTAAAAACTGTTGCCCCATTGGCAATGTTTTCGCTCCAAAATGCCAAACAGCTGCTGGTACAGTAACCCGTCACCAGCTGAGGATTAACCTGAACACTGGCCACCGGACACCGGCAACGCTGCCCACGCGCCATTTTTCAAAGTCCTGGTTGAAGTCGGCGCTCATTTTGTTATAGTATAACTTGTTTCGAAACACGGCGAACGAGCGTGTGGTTTCTCTCTGCACGGCTCGCCGAAGTTTTTGCATCTCACAAGACACATGCCAAACTCGGCATTCGTGGACTGAGATTATGTTTTCGGGCGTCTTTGCCCAATGTAGGAGGTTTGTTCATGAATAAACGCAATTGGATGGTTTTGGCGCTTTGCGCAACTTTTGGTACAGCAGGGCTGATTTCCTGCTCCGATGACGTCAACGAACCGGTCAATCCCGGTAAAGATCATGCCCTGAGCCTCACGCCTGGGGTAATTAATCTCAAGCTTGGGCAGGCAGGTGCATCGACAGCCAGGTATACGATCAGCAACCTGGCGGCGAGCGATATTGACCTTGATATCAGAGTAGATAACGAAGACTGCGCATCTTCGGCAGTGTCCTCCATTAAAACCGATGGCAATGGGCAGGCCAGGATTAATGTCACTGCCGGCAACAAGAGCTGTACAACGAATGTCCATGTCTCGGCCGCCGCCAATGCCACCATCACGAGATCCTTCGAGGTCAGGGTCAGCGACACCACCGGAGGCGACGATCCAGCCATCATCACCATCGTCAGTCCTGCCAACAAGCAGCTCAATCTTGAGAAAAAAGGAGATTTCAAGGAAATCTCTGTTGCCTACAATGAGGCCAATGGCGCCGCCATCGCAGAGACAAGGATCAATGCTGCCAACTCAAACGAAGACTGCATCACCCTCAGGGCGGGTTCTGTAACGACCAATTTGGACGGCGAGGCAGATCTGCGCGTCACTGCAAATGGAGAAGACTGCAGCGCAAGGGTGACGTTCTCTGTCAGCGGTGGCAAGGTCGAGCCAGCCATCGTCAACGTTCAGGTTGGTACACCCAAAGAGTATAACGGTGCCGTAAACATTACGCTGGATCACTCGCGCATCAACGAGATACAGGAGCTCGTTGTCGGGGTTGTACCAAATTGCGATGCTTTCAATAACCTGAGCGATCCTCAGAAAATCGGCAACGAATTAACGCTCACCAACGATGAGGTCATATCTGGGTCAGGCTCAAAGCTTGAACTCGTTCGCCCCAGGGTCACCTGGGCCGGCTCCCCGATTACCCTGTACGACATCAGTATCGCCAGCGGTCAGCGAAGCGTGGTAGCCTACGCCATTTCCGGTGACGATAATGTCATTGCCCTGGGTTGTGTCGGCGGCTTGTCAGTCGACTCAAAAACCGTCAATCTTGCGATGCAGGTCGTCCCCTATAGCTTCCATGCCCGTTATGACCTGGTGACCAATTTTGATCTTACGAGCGGTTTTGCGCCGTCTCAGGGTGGCATGCCTTCCGTCGAGTTCATGGTTGCCGGCGACTGGATCGGTTTCATGCTGAAGCTGTTTAATGATCCACTTGAAACGCTTCTGGACTTCTTCTGGACGAATACCGTAGCCAGACTCAAGGGCGTTAGTGGCAGTAATCCTGCTTTCGACTTCATTATAAACTTCCTCGTCAACGACGCCACGAAGGGCATCGCCATTGCTGTAATAAAGCCGATGCTCGAAACCTACCTGGGCGAAACAGGCGACTGGTACAAGATATTCAGGACGATCTCGCCTGACGTCGCCGATTTGATCAGCAACATGCAGCTCTCAGGTTACATGCGCGTTGCGACCACCAGCGCAAATGGTACAATCATCAATGAGGGCTCGCAGGAATACACCGACCTTCAGTATCAGTGGAGCTATAGCCCTACCGGTGGTGCGCCTACCGGCTGCATGCCTGATGCCTATGGCAACAGCACGTGCCGACGCCGCATGCAGCTCAACAATAAGAACGCAGCCATTAACGGAAGCTGGAATGGCACCGTCAGGGATGGAGGCTCGGCAGATGGCCTGCTCAGCATCAACTCGCATGACCTGAACTTTAAGTGGGCGACGATTCTCTATTCGGCGGTATTTGGCGAAATTCTGCCCAATGCCCTCGGCTACAACGAAAATGTGTCAATACAGCAAGGCCAATACATCAAGGGCTTCCTTGAGAAACTGGTCTTCATGACCGTTGTCGATGCCTATCTCCAGAGGCCTGGTGCAAAACCTTTGACCATCACAGGAGCAGGCAAGGAGTGCAATCGCTTCCTGGAAGCTCTGATATACATGATCTACGAAGGCGACTTGGGCATTGTTACTCCAATCATTTCCATGATGACAGATTTGGCCTGTGGCAGCACTGGCCTCGGTCTGCTGGAAGAGAAAGTTCGTGAATCACTCGGCAAGTTTGAAGCCGGCACAGCAAACAACTTCAAAGCCTCTTCGACAGATTGTACACTGCACATTACCAACTCCATGCGTTATACATCATTTGGACGCGCCGATTCCAAGCCCGTCCCATCGGCTCACGATATTGTTACCGTGAAGCCTCCGACGAAGACCACGAATCGTTGCCAGATGAATGTAGACTTTGCCATCGGCAGTGAAACTATCATACTCAAAGGCATTTACCATGCCGAGTATTAATCCTCCGCAGAGCGGCGGATGATGACAGCGTCCCTGGCCTGATGGCCTGGGACGCTTTTTTTTAATCACCACCCCGCTTCGAGCACCCCTCCACGGTCGCCCGCCCTTAACATTAAAAATGCTTGGCAACCCCCACCCAAAAGTCGATGGATGAACCAAAGTTCACCTCAATGTTCGCCGTAAAACCGTTCGAAATGGCGAAGTCGAGATCCAGTGAGAATATGCCGACACCCGGCACCATCAGCGTGTTGAAAACCCGGCTCGGCGCGCTGATTTGCCCAATGTGGAAGTCTGGGCGATATCGATAGATGAAGGCAAGGTTAAGATCTTCGAGCAAGTTGATGCTGAGCTCCGATTCGAGAACCAGCACGGTGTTGTAATCTCTGAAGGGTGTGGATGTTTTGGCGGGTTTGAAATTGTACAGATCCACCCCAATGCCCAGCCGGTTGACAAAGCGCAGCTCGGCCAGGTGTTCAAACCAGGTGCCGAGATCGAGCGAAAACTCGACATAGGGAATGACGTTGAAAAATGTGAATTCTCCAGCCAGGTTATCTTCGTACGATGCATCGGCAGCAAGCGCAATATAGGTGTGGCGCCGCTGACCGTGCCAGAGCACGGCGCCTGCATCCACGCCTCCCGACCAGCGTTCCAGATCAATCGCATCGACATAGGCATAGGGATTGATCCAGAAGCGCGGGTGGCGGTATTTATAGTCGAGCTGTATCCCGAGGTTGAAATCATTGGAGGGAAGCCAGCGCAGACGAACCTCAACGCTGTGGCCAAATGGATCGCGATGGTTGGGGTCGAGGGCAAAGAGATTGCCCTTAAACGCACCCAGCACATCGAACAGGTAGCTTGCCACAAAAAGCGTTGCCCCAAAATGAAACATGCTCTTCCAGGTGCCGGAAAGCGATTTGCTGTCATTCGATAATGTGCCCATTAACAATGAAGATGTCAGCAAAACCAGGGACGCACCCTCCATGCCAAGGAGCTTGTAGTGGCTTGCATCATCTCCGATGCAGTGGTGCCCATAGCCG
>WQTY01000272.1 GCA_009786045.1 Pseudomonadota bacterium
AACCGGCAACTGGCAACCGGCAACCGGCAACTGGCAACTGGCAACTGGCAACTGACAGTGGTAGTATCGATTTTGCAGCGGCAGTTGCCGTTTGCGAACACATCTACCCATGTGCGGCATGAGGCCAGTTCAAAAACCGCATCAGACGAAGGAATGAAGCCATGAAGGTTCTGCTTATTAACGGCTCTCCACGTGAGAATGGTTGTACGTATCGTGCCCTGGACGAAATTGCGCAGACGCTTTCGCGGGATTTTATCGAGACCGAATTCCTCCATCTTGGCAAACGCGAGATTCGCGGCTGCATCGCCTGCGGTCAATGTAAGGCGCTTGGACGATGCATCTTCGATGACATCGTCAATCAGGCGGCAGAAAAGATGGAGACGTGTGATGCCATGGTGGTGGGATCGCCTGTGTATTTTGCATCCGCCAACGGTACGTTGTTTTCGTTCCTCGACAGGCTGTTCTATGCCAATCGGCGTTCGTTCTTTCATAAACCGGCGGCCTGTGTTGTTTCAGCACGCCGAGCAGGCGCGACAGCGAGCATGGATGCACTTCTCAAGTATTTCTCGATCTCTCAGATGCCCATTGTGACATCAAGTTACTGGCCAATGGTGCATGGCAACACCCCCGAAGAGGTCGAAAAAGATCTCGAAGGACTCCAGACGATGCGCAATCTGGCACGCAACCTTGCCTGGATCCTCAAAGCCATCCACCTTGGCAAGCAGAATGGCCTCCAACCGCCCGACAACAACACGGCCGTTCACACGAACTTTATTCGTTAGTCCGGAGCGCTATTTTTTTCGTGGGGGAGCTGCTCCCCCTTCAGGGGGACGCCAGCGAAGCTGCCAGGGGGTTCCCACACCCCCTGCAATGCTATGCATTGCCTGTGGGTGAAGTGGCAGCGTGCTTCGTTAATGCCACATGCCTCGCCAACGCGAACAGAGAATATCATTGAGACTGCCAGCCCGTCATCGCGAGCAAAGGATCATGTAGGGGCGGATGGCAATCTGCCAGCCCCCCCAAAATGTGCGCAGGCGTATCTGCGCCGGAATCGGCCAGATAGCCTGCGCCGCGCTCGTATTTGCGCAAGCAAACAGAGCGCGCCAGCCATAAAAAAGATGCCATAAATAAAGATGCCCATGAAAGCATGAAAATGCATCGGCGGNGTTTGCGCACGTCCGAACGATGTGCTAGATGACGGGGGTCTTGTCGGCGGACTTTTCGCCGAATTCGCATGAGGTGTTGGGATGGACAAAGAGCAGGCATTGGAGAAACACGGCAAAGTATACGAGTCTGGGACGGTTTTGTTTCGTGAGGGCGAGGCTGGCAGCAAACTTTGGGTCATCAACGAGGGAAAGGTCCGGCTCTCCAAACGCGTGTGCGAGGAAGAGATTGTGCTTGAGACGCTTGGCCCCGGCGAATTTTGCGGCGAACTGGCGCTGGTCATGGAGGAGGTACAGCCGGTAACGGCGACCGTCGAAGAGCCGGCGCGGCTTCTGATTGTCGATGCCAAGCAGTTCGAGACCATGGTGCGCAGCAATGGTGAGCTGGCGATGAGGATGTTGCGCAAGCTGGCGGGACGCCTTACAGAGGCTCAGTACAGGGTGTCAGCATTGCACTTGCGAAGTGCGCTCGGGCGAATCATGCTTCAGCTGCGATGGGAACTCACGGTCGAAGGCGTCAAGCGCGCAGCTGTCCCAGGTGATTTGGGCGATTTTTTGGGTTTGGATGCTGCGGAAGTCAAGTTGTCGCTCGACAAGCTCATCGCCAAAAACCTCATCGAAATCGACAAGGACAACACCTTCAGCATCGTGGATGAAACAGAGTTCAGGCGTTATCTGAAATTCCTTGAGCTGAGTGATCGTTACGAATTTTTTAACAAATAGAGCTTTCCTCCAGGAAACGCATGCCTGCCGCACACTTTGTGCGGCTTTTTTGTGACTATGACGCAACCAGAGCTTTCGGCATTTTACGCACGTCTCTTTCGCCAGAATGAGCGCGTCATGAAGTTTGGACTCGAATCGATCGAGACGGCGATTGCCCATGATACCCTGGCGCCTGCGTATCCGCATATCCTCGTGGGGGGCACCAACGGCAAGGGACAAGTCAGCGCCATCCTGTCGAACCTGGCCACGCTCCTTGGGCATCGCACAGGTCTGTTTACTTCGCCGCACCTGATCAGTTTTCGGGAGCGCATTCGCGTCGATGGGGCGTGCATTGAGCCTGCGGATTTGCAACGCGTTGGAAGCGATACCCTGGCACGGTTTGGTGGGGATCCGGAAGATGCCGCCATGGCTTCCGGCATTGTGCTGACATATTTTGAGTGCTGCCTGATGATGGCGCTGGCGCATTTCCGCGACATCGGCATCGCGTTTGGCGTCTTTGAGGTTGGGCTTGGCGGGCGTCTGGATGCGACGAACGCCCTTTCGCCATGTTTGAGCATCATCACCTCTGTCAGCCTCGACCATGAGGCTTATCTGGGGTACGATTTGGCTTCGATTGCCCGGGAGAAGGCAGGCATCATGCGTGCAGGCCGTCCGGTTATCCTTGGGCGCGATGCGCACGATGTCCTGATGCAGGAAGCATCTCATCGCAAGGCAGGCCCCGTCTATGCCTTGGGACGCGACTTTGACTGGATCGAAGATACGGACGGTGTAATGTTCCGTTTTGGGACGCACTGCCTGCCCATGGTGGGTGCCGAAACCTGGCACGATTATCAGCGCGACAACGCGGCGGTGGCATTTTGTGCGGCGCTGGTTTTGAGCGATTTGGGGTTGCTCAGAGGAGAGCTGCTGCCAGCTCTGCGCCGCGTCATTTTGGCAACACGCTGGGTCGGCCGGATGTGGCGCTGCCACGAAGCGTCATCTCAACGTCTGGGCGTAGCGGCAATCACCCTCGACGGTGCACATAACCCTGAGGGTGTGAGGCGATTTTGCCAGGCCATCGGTCAGGCACCCGCCGTTCCACGGGCGCTCATCGTCAACAGCTGCGCCGACAAGGACATTGCGCGCATGTTTTCACAATACCTTGGCGTCTTCGACGCTTCCGCCATCTTCGTTGCGCCTGTGCAAAATCCCCGCGCGCTTCATCCTCACGCCTACTGCACCAAAGTCGGGCACCCTGTTCATCAGGCCTGCGAAACCCTCCATGAGGCCCTCGGCCGTGCGGCTGAATACGCCGGCCCCGACGGATACCTCTATATCTCCGGATCACTCTACCTGCTGGGCGAAGTTTTGCATGCGCTTGGCGATACGTCGAGCCTGGATTCGATCTGCTGTCACGAAAAAGATGCCCAGAATCCTTTCCCGCGATGATTCATCTTCGGTTATACGTTCCCAACCAGAGACGGTTGAATCGCCCGTGGAAGAAGGCAGACTTCGATGATCAACGCATCCACATCACATCCATACAGGCGCTGGGTGATCGCCTGTGCCATGGCGGTGGCCCTGCATCTGGCCGCCTATGTGTTGTTAACGTTGTACCTTGTGCCCGACAAGACGATTCAGGTTACGCGCATGGTGCCCTCCCCTGGCGACAAACTTTCTGTGACATCAACACAGGCCGTTGCTGCGGCTGTCTTTTTTTCCTCCCCACAAGCCGTGCCCAATCCTCAGTCCGCCAGCATTTATCGCATCGAGCCAGACGGCAAGCGAGTATGGGTTGGTGCTGCGCACCCGCACGACACGCACCCTCGCGCCCTGGCCTTTGATCCTGTTGAGGTTCCTGGCATCTACGAGATCGTCGTTCAGGACGATGTCTTTGCGCCACCCTATGCGCTGGATGGCGAGTTTTTAGGCACATTTCCAAGCGGCGACGGCGTGGCCGGGGGGGCCTTTGTGGCAAGGTTCGAAGTCGACCACAAGCCCACAGAAATCTTTACCGCTTCGGTTTATGAACCACAAAAACCCGAGCGAAACGAAGAGCTTCCAATGCTCCCAACCCCTGCCCCACAAACTGAATCCGAGTCTCCGCCCACGCCGCCTGCCCCGCCCCCACCCCGGTCATCCCAGCCGCGCCCACAAAGACCTTCGTCACTTCCCCAAATGGCCGAGGGGGCATCCCCCCTGCCCCCGACCACCCTCCCCCCC
>WQTY01000273.1 GCA_009786045.1 Pseudomonadota bacterium
GGCTACCCCCAAGAGCGGGGCCTCAATCGCCGGCCCCGCAACGCCCCGCTTGGGTGTACATTATCCCGTACGGGCGTAGCGCGCTACGCCCCTCGCAGCGGACGACCGGGACGGTCGCCCCTACAACCTATTTCGCAACAAACCCAGGGCGACCGGGACGGTCGCCCCTACTTCATATCGCCATGGTTCAACAGGAGCAGACACGCAGGCCTGCCTCTACAGCACGAACGCGCCATGCGCGCCTCTACATGGGTGAACACGGCTGTTGGGTGATGTTGTAATGGTTTATTCGACGTTTTGTCTTTGCACATATTCTGTTCAACTTTGCGAACCTGCTTCAACAACGTGTATATAGACCTCACTCACCCACAGGCAATGCGCAGCATTGCAGGGGGTGTGGGGGAACTGGCTCCCCCACAAAGAAAAAAAGGAGACTCTCATTTGAACGCCTGGTCAGGATTCTATCGGCACAGTATCCATGAGCGACGAAGCATCATGCAGGCCCAGGGCTTTCCCGCCGAAACGCTCTCAGCCTGGCTGGCCCCGGAATCCGAAGCGCTCCTCAAAGCATTGGATGCCATGGCGGAAAACGTCGTCGGCGCCATGAAGCTGCCCCTGTGTCTGCTGCCGGGCCTTTGCATTAATGGCCGGCGACATGCCATCCCCATGGTTACCGAAGAGCCAAGTGTCGTGGCAGGTGCCAATCGGGCGGCGAAACTCTTCAACNCCTGCGGCGGCATCGTTGCCGAAGGTCACCGAAATGTCACCTCGGCCCAGCTTCACTACATCATCCACCAAGAACTCGCCGATCCCTGCGCACACTGGATGATGCAGCACAAAAGCCAATGGCTCGCCCTCGCCAATGACGCCGATCCCTGTCTTCTGGCTGCAGGCGGTGGCGCTTTCGATTTGTCTTTCGATATCTATCCGCCCAGCGAACACGACCCCTGCCGCGAAACGTTTCTCGTCCTTCGGCTCGACGTAGCAACCGTTTCAGCCATGGGCGCCAATGCCGTCAACACGATGGCCGAAGCGCTGAAACGAGGTCTGACACCAGCCCTCCAAGCAGCTTTCTCCCAGGATACCGACAACATCACCGCAGGCATGGCCATCGTCACCAACGCAGCCCCCCAAAGAATCACCCGAGCCCGAATCCGGCTCCCCTTCCAGCACTTAAAACACACCACCCAGATCGATCCCGCCGAACTCTCCCGCCGCATCGAGCTTGCCTCTGCCTTTGCTTCGCGCGTCCCAGACAGAGCCGTCACCCACAACAAAGGCATCATGAATGGTGTCGTCGCTGTGGGCCTGGCCCTCGGACAAGACACACGGGCCATCGAAGCCTCTGCCAGTCACCACGCCAATGCCTCCGGACACCACCGCCCCCTGTCTCAATGGCTTTGCCAGGATGAATCCCTAATCGGCACACTCGAAATGCCCATCGTCGCAGGTACGGTCGGCGGCACAAGAAAAAAACACCCAGGCGTAGACGCCGCCTTTGCCATCGCCCAAATCGACGACTACGACACACTGTGCGCCATCCTGGCAGGCATCGGACTCGCGCAAAATTTCGCCGCACTCTCGGCACTCACCACCGACGGCATCCAGGCCGGACACATGCGATTGCACCAACGAAAGTAAGATGTTTTTTATGTGGGGGAGCATTGCTCCCCCACACCCCCTGCAATGCTGCGCATTGCCTGTGGGGATGAGGCGCGATGGATTGCGTGTTGAAACAGTTTCACAAGGTTAGCCAGGTGTAGGGGCGACCCTTGCGGTCGCCCTTATTGCCCGGTTCCCCACCCCAAACGATACACATGTAGGGGCGACCGTCCCGGTCGCCAGGTCGATAACAGGTTCCCACCCAAAAGCCGGGCATTGCGGGGACGACGATTGAGTAGGGGCGACCGTCCCGGTCGCCAGGTCGATAACAGGTTCCCACCCAAAAGCCGGGCGTTGCGGGGCTACACCTGAGCTCCTGGCTGAAATGCTGCTCGCAGGGTTTCGAATGTGCCATCTTCGATAGAGGCACGAATGCGGCGCATCAAGTTCAGATAATAGGTCAGATTGTGGATGGTGAGCAAGATGACTGCCGTAATTTCTTTGGCCGTATAGAGGTGACGGATGTAAGCTCGCGAAAAGCGCTTGCAGGCCAGGCAGTCACAGCTTTCATCCAGCGGCCGAAGATCATGCCGGTGTGCGGCATTTCGGATATTAAGGCGCTGGCCGTTTCCAACAAATACCGTCCCCATGCGCGCATTGCGAGTTGGCATGACACAATCGAACATGTCGATGCCAGCCGCCACCCCCTCGACGAGATCCCAAGGGGTGCCAACCCCCATCAGATAGCGCGGAAAATCCTCCGGCATCTCATGCACAAAGGCGTGGCACATGGCATGCATCTCCTGGGGCGGCTCTCCCACTGACAATCCGCCCACCGCCAACCCCTGAAAAGGCATATCAACGAGCACCTCCAGGTGGCGCCGCCGCATATCCAAATCAAGCCCGCCCTGGACAATGCCAAACAAGCCCTGATGCCCGGGGCGCTCACAATTGACGCAGCGCTGTGCCCAGGCAATGCTGCGCTTAATGCTTGCCTCAAGGCGTTCCGGGGTCGCAGGCAATGCCGGACAATCGTCCAGCACCATCGCGATGTCGCTCCCAATCGCATGCTGAATCGACATGACCAGCTCGGGGGTATAAAAGTGCCTGCTGCCATCTAGATGCGACTGAAAATAAACCCCGTTGGGATCAAACTTGCGCATCTTCGAGAGGCTGAAAACCTGAAACCCCCCGGAATCCGTCAGAAAAGCGCGGTGCCAGTCGGCCAGTTTGTGCAGCCCCCCCGCCTCGCGAAGCAAATCTATCCCGGGACGCAAATACAGGTGGTAAGTATTGGCAAGAATAATGGCGGGGTCCAGTGCCTCAACCTGCTCCACGCTCAGTGCCTTAATCGCCCCATTCGTGCCAACAGGCATAAAAACCGGCGTCTGGATGTCGCCATGATGCGTGTGAACAACACCCAGGCGCGCTTTGCCCAGCGCTTTTTTAAGGGTAAATCGAATTGGACCGCTTTGCATATTCTGCCCCATTCTTCAGGCGAAAAAAAGGCCGCCCCCAAACAGGGGCGGCCCAATCTGTCAAACACAACGCTTAGAAGGAGAACCCGGCAACANCCCCGCCACCGCCATTCTGATCGGCGGACGGCGCAATGTAGAGCTTGTGCTGCGCAAAGAAGTCATCATCCTTGTCACTGCGAACGAGGAACAAAATCACCGACACCACAGCCGCAACGGCACCCGTCGCATAGAGTATGTTCGCAATCATCGCATAATCTTTGGCTTTGTCATGGTTTGCCTTGGCTGTCAGCTGATTGTCGACCGAACCATATTCGCCATCCTCATTGTCTCTGATCGCATCCTTGACCTTTTGGTCGTACTTCTTTGCCTCAAGGCCAAAGTAGATACCCGTACCAACGGCCGCCAAACCCACAACGCCCACCACAATGCCGCCAATCATCTGACCAAGCGGAAGAGGCGCTGACTCAACATCCGCGACCGGAGTAGGCTCAAAATCAGGCAACTTAATGTTGAAAAGCCGCAGTATGGCGCCGCCCATGTCCTGCTGCTGCTTGCGCGTACGGGCCTCCGTACTAAAGAAGTGGGAATTCTTCTTCGTCGCCGTCGCCACCTCAAAAAGATGGAGCTCGACTGGCGGAGACTGCACGTTCTCTGTTCGAATACTGCCCACAACAATGTACGCCACGCCAATCTCACGGCCCATGCCCGCCACACAATCGGCGTCATCCAGGCACATAAAGCGCTCATCTGCGCTCATTCTGCCAAGCCGCTCAAGCACGGGTATGGCCTTGACAGCATCGAACTCGACGCCTGGATTGTCCTTCTTGTACTCATCAAACCTTTTGATCTGATCAATCGCTGCTTCCGTCAAATTGTCGAGCGTCCTTTGCGGCGTGCCATCCACGGGTTCGAAAAAAACCAGGACGACCGGCTTGCCGCTCGTGGGCATCACGAACACCTCATTCAAATTCAGCGGCGCTGGCGGTGTATCCACAAAATCGAACCC
>WQTY01000274.1 GCA_009786045.1 Pseudomonadota bacterium
TTGGGCGCTGCGCTCTTGGCTAGTGCAATAATGTGCATCGTCGTCGTCAGCGGCGTCGTTGTGGTCGGTCACGTACGAAGTACGCTCCCTTCCACGCCTCCCTGCTTCCTGAATCTGCGCCATTTCGACGCCGCGACCCTGCCGTCAGTGATAAGGCGAGTGCGATAGCGGCGCAGGGGGCGTGGCCCCCTCAGAGGGTATAAAAAAGGCGGGAAAACAGGACTTGTCAGTGTTGGGTGCCGGGGCAGCAAGAACTTGACGTTTTGTCGCGTATTAGAGTAAAGTCCCGTTGGGCGTTGGCCGAAAAGTGGCCATTGATTGAAGTAACCAAGCGAGCCTGTGACGTTCTGGTGGATAGCCTCTGCGTGCGGTTCGGTGCGAGCTCAGGAGGGCGAGTTGAATTCTTCGAGCAGTATTCCAGGGGATGTGAAAGAATTGAAGGGTCAGTTTGGCGTTCAGGGAGCATCTGCACCGCATCCGTCCGTGATCGTTGAAGAGGAGCCTGAGCCGGACGATTACAATTATGTCGTTGTTGAGAAGGATGTCGATGAGGATGCCTTCCGGCAGATGACCTGGACGATGCCGTCTCCGACAGAGGGCAAGCGTTTGAAGCTTGCGGTTGTGGCTATTCTGGCTGCGGCGGTGGTTGGCTGGTTGGTGGGGATGGGTGTGGGTTCTGCCATTGAGTCGAGCAATGATGTCAAGCGCAAGTCGTCGATTGCGTCGACGGTTTTGCGTACAGTGACGCCAAAGCTGGCAGGTTTTGAGACGTTTGCGAAGGATTTTGAGAGGGTTGCAAGCGGGCCTTTTAATGAGACACAGTTCAACTCGCTGGTGCGCAACTATTCGCGGCATAATTTTATGTTGGACATGTCGAGCGAGGTGACATCGGAAGTTCTGATGCTGGCGGGGCAGGGCGGTGCCAATCCACTGAAGGATTTGCGCAGTTTTTCGGCTAACACGATGCTTTTGACGCAGCTTTTGAGTATCCATGTGAATGAGACGAATGCGGATTCTGAAGAGATTGTGGCGTTGTTGGAGGGCGGTGGCAGTTCGGAGGTGATCTATGCGATGCGCGTGAATGCGGATGCGCTTCATTATCTTGGTACGACGGCCCCGCGCGAATCCTATGCCAATGGTGTGCTTGAGGTTTTCACGCTTCGCGGTCCGATTTTGGATGATGAGGAGACCAGCCGTGAGTATACGCAGCTGAAGATAGAGCAGCGGTGGTCTCAGGCGCAGCGCCAGTATCGTGATTATGTACCGCAGAGGGGCGAGTCAGTGCTGGAGCTTCCGAATCGGATGCTTTACCGTGTGATGGAACGGTCTGGGCGTGTTTCTTTGTTGTTTGCAGACGAGTTGCTTTTGATCAATCGGAAAGTGTTGTTTGGCAATGCGGCTAATGCGCTGGAGCGCTATAATCGCCGTACGGCGGAGATCAGCAAGCTTATTGGTGAGATCAGGTTATCGGCATCGCCGATTGAGTCTGGTTTGTCGGTGTTTGTGAAGTGAATTTGATTTGTCTGTGTGTTGCCCCTGTGATGAGAGTCAGAGGGGCTTTTGTGTTTTGTCAGCCATGTTTGGCATGGATGTTGAGCTTGACGTTCGTTGTGGGAGTGGGGTAGAATGTTGCCGGATGTGTTGAGACTAACACATGTTTTGTCTATTATTTGTTGCAATCCATAGAGATGTCGGAAATGGCGCTCAGTAACACCAGCCAGGAGGGAAGCGTTGAATTCTTCCAATAATCATTCAGGGTCTAAGAATGTGAACGATCTCAAGGCGCGCCTTGGAGCCTCGAAGGCGCCGGGCAGTGGTTTTGGTGGTGGTTTCAGTGCGAGGGCGCCCAAGCAGCAGCAACAGCAGATCATCATTGAGGATGATGGTACGCCGGGAAAGATGTTTGACTTTGATCCTACGCAGATGGATGCGTCGCTTGTTGCACCGAAGGATAACCGCAAAACGGCGATGGTGGGTTTCGTCATCCTGATTGCGCTGATTTTTGGTGGTGTGGTTGGTTACCTGTGGCAAGGGGTGCTTTCGGCCCGGAGCGATGTCAATACGCGAATTGAGGTTGCGAAGCGTGTGGAAGCGACGCTTCAGCCGAAGGTCGATGCATTTCAGACCTTTGCTCAGATTTTCAAGCAGCGCAGTGAATCGTTGGGTGCTGGGGTATTGGAGTACAATGACCAGTTTTTTAACCAGGTTATCAGGCGTTATCGAGACAACAATTTTGTTTTGGATATCAGCAGTGATCTTCCGCCTGATACGGTGGTGCTGGCGACCAATGCGCTGCAGAATCCGCTTGCGGATATTCGCAGTTTTGCGGCTGGTACGACGACATTCAGCAAGATATTGGATTCGCATATTGCGCAGACGGAACTCGACATGGAGGAGATCAAGGCGCTTCTTGGCCAGAGCAGTGCGACGGACAGAAATATCGTCTATGCATTGAGGGTTGATCCGCTGGCTATCATGAATATGGTGGGCGAGGCAGGTACGCGCCAGATGGAAGCTTTGACGGTGACGAGGGTATATCAGGTGAAGCGGGCGATTACCGATGACGATGAAGCAGCACGTGTTTTTGCGGAGATGAGATCAAAAGGGCTCCTGGCTGAAGCGCAGATCAGGGCACGAACTTTTTCACCTGCGGCAGCGGCAGCTCGCGGCAGGGTAGCGACCGCCAGACCGGCATCGGATGTACCGGAAGGATTGGTTTTGCCGAATCGGCTGATGTATGTGATTCAGGATCGCTCAGGGAAAGAGGAGGTTGTGTTTGCGGATGAGATTATTTTGATTGATCGCGCTAAGCTTTATGCGACGAGCCCCAATGCTTTGGAGCGCTATCGCAAGCGTATGATTCAGATTCTTGCGCTTTTGGGTGACATAGAGAAGACGACGGATGGTTTGATGAGTAAGCTCCATGCGATATCGACGGAGGAGCCACTTTAGGTTTTGATCGTGGTGCAGGCCTCTGCTTGAAATGGCAGGGGCTTTTTTTTATGGTTTTCGAATGCGATTTTGTGTTTTTATTTGTGTTCTGATGGTTTCATCATGGTGGTTTGTGGCTATGGTTTATGGGGAATCATCGCGCAGCCATGATATTTTGCATTCGCTTGCTTCGTCCCGGCTTGAGGTGGTTTCGTGGGAAGGGGTATCGTTTGGGCTGCCAGGTCATTGGGAGTCGCGTCGCATTTCGGGGGGTATTCTGTTCTCGGATCCCAATTTGCGCGATGTGCTGGGTGGTGTTTGGTTATTGGACGAGGATGCGGGTGGGGTTGAAGGGGCAGTCATGAAGGTCGGAGCGTTGTTTCCGACGACGCTGGAAGTCATGCAGCGACAGGAAGTCACATTGCAGGGTGGCATGCGCGGTGTGCGTGTGTTGGCGCAGGGCAGGGTTGGCGGCGGCGTGTGGCGTTTTTTGATTTTTCGCAGTGTGCTTGCCGATGGCAGGTCGTACGTTTTTTTTGCACAGGCACCCAAGCACTGGTTTGGCACCTATGGTGTGCTTTTTGATGAGATTCTTGAGAGTCTGCAAGTGTCTACCAGCCGAACTCTTGCCGCGGGTAGAAAGCCGTTGGGAAATAGTGGATTCTTGGGACATTGTTGCGGGTCTTAGTGATTGTGGCGATGTCGAATCGGTAGACAGCCTGAGGTGCTCCCTGTTTTGAGATCCAGGCTAAGGCTGCATGGATGATTTTGGACTGTTTTCGTTTGGTGACCGCACACTGTGGTGGAAGTTTGGATGGGGAGCGCCGTGATTTGACTTCGATGAAGGCGATGAGGGTCAGGGGGGAGTCGTTTTTTGAAGCAATGATGTCGATCTCTCCGCTGCGGCGCCGGTAGTTTCTGGCGAGGATATGCCAGCCATTTTGGGTCAGGTAATAAGCGACGAGGTTTTCGCTGCATTTTGCGAAACGCGTATTGGCGTGGTTTGGTGAGAGTTTGAGCTTTTCTTTGGGCATAGACTTGTGGGGGGTGGATGTGTGGTGTGTGGGGCAATTTTGAATGTGAGTTGTCCACAGGGGGTGTGGAGAAATGGGGGGCGGGCCGTTCTTATCAGGCAGGTGAGG
>WQTY01000275.1 GCA_009786045.1 Pseudomonadota bacterium
TGGTCGGTCACGTACGAAGTACGCTCCCTTCCACGCCTCCTTGCTTCCTGGAATCTGCACCATTTCGACGCCGCGACCCTGCCGTCAGTGATAGGGCGAGTGCGATAGCGGCGCAGGGGGCTTGGCCCCCGCACCAGAAAATCAAAGCAGGAAGCGCATGCTCCAGGGGCCTGCTTTTTCGTAGCGCAGGTCATCTTCTTCGGCTTCCGGTTGGAGTGCGGGGACGAGAAATTTTACTTCTGGTCCGGCAGTCACCTCGAAATGTGTCGTGGGATCGTAGAGCTCTCCGTCGAGCGTATAGGGTTCGGGTTTGGAGAGCTCAATACTGACGGTTCGGGCAAGTTTTCGGGTGACACCGGGCAATGGTTTGGCTGAGCCTCGCAGGATGCTTGGGAAGCCTGTGGCGATCAGGAGAGGATTTTCGCCGGTGTAGACAACTTCGAAGACGCCCTCGTCGCGGCCGGAGCGAGGGAAAAGGACGAAATGAAGGGGCAGGCGTTCGACGAAGGAGCAGAAGAAAGTGTGGAGTTCGGTGGATTTTTCTATCGTGACACCGTCGATGGCGAACGACATTTCTATGGGCTCAAGAATCTGTTTGCTGAAGTTGCCTGAGAGGGCAGCGTCGGCGATAAATCTGGTGAGAAGCTTGGCGGCGCCTTTGGGGTTGGTTTGGCCGGATTCGTAGTATTTTTTCATAAATCTTGCGGCGAGACCGAACCCAAACATGAACGAGAGGTGGCCGTTGACATGGAGGAGATTGCGTTTGATGCAGCGCATGGGGATGTTGTGGCGATAGCGGGCGACGGCCAGGAGGAGGTTTGCCAGGCCTGAGCCTTCGATCCCAAAGGATCGCGGCACCATGTTTTGTGTGCCTGTTGGCAGCAGCAGGATGGGCGGGAGCGGATGGTCACCATACACTTCAAAGAGGATTTCCATGCTGCGGTGGGCAGTTCCGTCGCCGCCGCTGATGGCAATGATGTCAATGCCGATGCGGCGAAAAGTTTCGACCGCCTTGTAGGTGTCTGTGATTGAGCCTGTTGAGTTGACTTCTCCATCGCTGCCAATAACAAAGGCCAGCTGATCCTTGAGCTCTGGATTGAGCCGATTGAGTCGTGCATTTCGATTGCTGATGACGCCAATGCCGGGCATGGTGAATCCTCGCTGTGTGGCTATTTGCCGTAGTGCTGTGTGATGAGCTCGTAGGCGGCCGTGATTTCCTGGGCTTTTTGGGTGGAGGCCTTTTCCTGCTGCGGGCTGCTTGCGTGTTTGTCGGGGTGCCAGGCGCGCATGAGCTGGCGATAGGCCTTCTTAACATCTTCGTAGGGCGCGCCATAGGGAAGACCAAGGGTTTCGAAAGCCGAAAAAACAGGCAGCTGGTCGGGGGGAGGGGCAAATGCAGCCCACTGACCGTTAGGGTCGATCTCGTAGAGCCGGTGCAGCATTTTGTAGATTTGGCGTTCGGTAAGGCGTTGAGCGGCATTGGGCAAATCGCCGAGGCGCGTATGGCCGATCTGGATATCCTTGAGCTTTTCGACCTGGCGGTCGCCAAAATCTGTCATGCGCGACTTTGCTTCTTTGGCTTTGGGATTTTGCTCGATCTTTTCATTGAGTTTTTGAGCCACAGTCTGTGCTCGCGAAACACCTGCCTCAAGACCGTCATGAACCTTGGAGAGACCCGTTTTCAACCAACCCAGAAGCTGTTTGTCATGTTTTGTCATCGTTTATCCGTGTGCAGGCAGGAACCTGGAAACAGGTTATCGAGGTAGGATTTGGCATCCATGGCGGCTTTGCATCCAGAGCCGGCGGCTGTGATGGCTTGCCGGTATCGTGGATCTGCCACATCGCCGCAGGCGAACACGCCGGCAACAGATGTCGCTGTCGTATCGCCGTTTGTTTTGATGTACCCGTGTTCGTCGCATGCCAGAAAAGACTGAAATGGCGAAACGTTGGGCTTGTGGCCTATGGCAATAAAGAGGCCGTCCAGGGGCATGTCGCTGAGCGAGTCATCGCGCATGTCGCGAAGTGTGACAGAGGAGAGCATTTTTGTGGGTCCCGTGTGGATGGCTTCGACAGCCTTAAACAGGCTCCAGCGAATCTTTGGGTTAAGGCGTGCTCGATTGAGCATGACTTCAGAGGCCCGGAAGCCATCCCTCCGATGGATGATGGTGACGCTGCGGGCAAAATGTGTCAGGAAGATGGCCTCTTCCATTGCCGTGTCGCCACCGCCGACAACGGCAACATCTTTGTCACGAAACAGGGCACCGTCACAAACGGCACAGGCACTCACGCCCATTCCGATGAGTCCCTCTTCTTCGGGGAGGCCAAGAAACTGAGCGCTTGCGCCTGTGGCAATGATAACGGCGTGCGAAAAAACTGTTTCGACATGGCCCAGTGCGTCCTCTGTGTCGAGTGCAAAATGATCGTCTTTGCGGTGAATTTTGATAACGACGCCTTTTCTGAAGACGGAACCGCATCCTTCTGCCTGACGGCGCATGTTTTCCATGAGTTGGGCGCCTGTCATCTTCTGGGGGAATCCTGGATAATTCTCGATATCAGAGGTCAGGGTGAGCTGGCCGCCTGGCTGATTGCCTTCAATGACCAGATGGTTGGTGTCTGAGCGGGACAAATAGATGGCAGCGGTGAGGGCAGCGGGTCCAGAACCAATCACGATACAGCCGTAGATGAAAATGCCATCTGACATGACGAAAAAGCCCTCTGTTTCCTGAGTGAAAGATTAGAAAATGCGCGCATCCACAAACCGTGCGGACGACACCTTGAATGCAGAAGCGATCTATCAGCCTCCGCTACTTACTGGCAATAGGGATCCACCTTTTCGGCGCGTTCGAGGCACTTTTGTGCTTCGGGTTCACGTCCCTGAGCTGTAAGAAAAGCTGCATATTGACGCTGCGATTCGGCGACATCATGCCAGGCTCCTATCGACTCAAACATGGTGGTTGCGCTGGCAAAGAGACGCTCTGTTTTCTCAAGCGAAACTTTGCCAAGATCGCGTTGATACACTTCGAAGTTGAGCGATGCAGAGAGCCGGTATCCCAGGCTCAGGAGATAATTGTTTCGGAGCTCGGTGGCGGAGTCGAAGAAAACCCGGAGTGCTCTGGTCGTTTTTTGGAAGTTCTTGCGGCTGAAATCGAATGTTGCCACGAGTATGTGATGCAGCGTCACCCAGGGCAAGAAGGCGTGCTCCTGGATAATGGTTTCTATCCCTGCGAGATCATCGCGCACTTCCTGGCGGCGGTTGCGTTCAATATGGATGAACACCCGCACGCTCAACAAGGCGAAGCGGTGGGCAACATTGCCCGTGATGCGGACTGTTTCCAGCCCTTCCCTCAGGTGAGCCATGGCTTCATCATAGGCATTCTTTTCGTGTGCAAGGAAGGCCATGGTGCATAGTGCATCTGGTCTGTCAAACCAGTGTCCAGAAGCTTTTTGGGCATAATAGGCCTCCGAAACCGCGCTGTGAGCACGTTTCAGGTCCCCGCGCACGAGATATATTTTGGCGATGAGGTTAAGTGTTTGGGCAATAGACTCAAGCTTGCCCGCTTCGCGCCGAAGCTCCAGGGCCTTTTCGGCATAGCGAAGTGCGTTGACCAGTGCCCCTTTTCCACCGGAAAAAAAGACGATCTGTGCCAGACCATGGTAGCAGTCAGCGATGAGATCTGAGGCCTGATGTGATTCAGCCAGGTCAAGTCCGAACAACAGCAAATCGCGTGCTGTTTCGTAGCGGCCACGCATCAGCAGGGCATGGGCCACGCCTGTAAAGGCACGAATCGACTGCAATGGATCGCCGGCGAGTTGGCTCAGGCGCAGCATTGCTTCGAAGTGTTCCTGGGCAGCATCATATTGTCCAAAGCGCGAGGCAAGTTTAGCGAGTTCAGACTGAAGCTCAATAAAGACTGCACCATGGTGAGGTGCGGTTTGCTGAAGGCAATAGTTAAGCAGGCGGAGCGTCGAAATGTTGAAGAAGGCAGCAGAGCGCTCGCGAGCGATGACAAGCCAGTGCTTTACTGCCTGTTCCCAAAGGCCGGCGGCATCGTATTGGCGGGCGATTTG
>WQTY01000276.1 GCA_009786045.1 Pseudomonadota bacterium
CCCGCCGATCCCTCCGTATCGGCATTGCTGCTGCCTGCCTTGCGAAACAATGCACGAAGCGGACGCCGCCCGCGGCTTCCAAACACGATGTCCTCCATGCACTGAAGCTGCAATTCCGCCACCCCCACTGTCCAGCACTGTTCTGGCTTCAAAGCATCCACCGCGATCCCCTCCCCATTGTGTTCGCAGATATCGCGGCACTCGCCGTCCTGTCCCTCCTCGCGCCAACGCAAAGGAAGGCCGTGCGTGCGGCAAATATAGGGACGCGCCTCGTAGATGCGGCATGACCCCCCGTCATCCAAAAAGGCACACGCCCCCGGTGCATGAGGCTCGCCATCAAGAACTCCGCCATAATCCGCCTCAATCACCGAGGCCTCACAAAACGTCACGCTCAGGCCATCCAGACAGCAATCACAACACCCCCGGCGGCATCTCAGCGCATGACCCGAAGCCGCCAACGCAGACAAAATGCCCGCACACGCAGCATCGACGCGTGCATAAAACCCCTTCATCGTCCCGGCAATCTGATCCGCGGTCAGCCCACGCTCTCGTTTATAGGATTCACTTACCATCGTTATTCCTTTGTGCGGGCGACCGGGACGGTCGCCCCTACAGGTGCAAACAACATTCCTTTGTGCGGGTGACCGGGACGGTCGCCCCTACAGGTGCAAACAACCGTACGGACGCTACAGGTGCAAACATTTGTGCGGGCGACCGGGACGGTCGCCCCTACTTGGATAAAATCGCTATCCCTTTGATGATTTTTTTCGGTGTAGGGGGAAGTCTCCCCCTGCGCCGCTATGTGCTCGGGCCAAAGGCCCTGCGCGCATACGCGTCGACCCCCTCCTCCCTCTACACAATCTGTTGGTGCGTGTAAACATGTGCAGCCGGAACGGGGGGCATCACGCGAGGCTTTCTCTCAATCAAAACGTCGAATCCATTTTAGCGTTTCTTCTACACCATTTAGTGGCTTGGGAACTCTAAATAAGCCACTCGTGCTATATCCTTCGAAACGCACCGGTTTGGTAAAACGGGCCACTTTTTGGTAGCATTCTGGAACATCTCCCACCATCGTGTCACCCAATTGTGGCGTTGATCCTGCCTGAATGACAACACCGCCCGGATAGGGATAAAGCGTGCAGTCGGGTTCGAGTGCAGTTTTTGCGGCGCTCAAACCGCCCAGCTCATTTAATATTTCCTCGCCCAGCGCAGTTAGCCAGTTGACACCTATAATGCGGTTGAAAACGCCTTCTGTTGCCATCATCACGCTTACAGGCTGGATAATATTTAAGCCCGGATGACGTTGCAGCGTCGGATAGGCGCAGGGCTCAGAATTTAAGCCATCCGTAATCACTGTAAAACCCGCCTGGCCATGCGCTGGACGAATTTTTTTGCACCAGCTGAGTACGCCTTCGCGAAGCGCATCGAAGTGCAGTCCGCCTTTAGGGTTAGCCACAGGCATATAGCAATAATAGGCTGATAGATAATTCCTGTCATTCGCTGACACGGCGATGCGGCTGTCCCAGGGCGTAAACCCATTATGATTTTTAAAATCTGGATGGGTGTAGGGCGTGAACAAACGGTTGCAATACATGGCATTATGACGCCAATGACCTATTTTATCGCGCACCATGGAGAAAGGATTTTCTTTTAACTTAATACATTTACCCTCTGAAGTTCGTTTAAATTGCTCGGCAGAGTCGTAACAACAGTATTTGATGTGTTCTGAAAAACACTGATAGTAGTCTTCCTGCAAAGCCAACATGTCCAGACGCAGTTGTTGGCGTGGTCGTAGTTCGACATACAATTCTGATCCAAGCCCAAATAGCACATCAAGCCAACCATTTTGACTGGCGATGACCTGCTTATCAAGCAAGGCAGGATTCTCTTGAATGGCACGTACTTCCTCTGGCGTTAACAGCATGGCGAGTATCTCCAAATTTACCACCCTCAAAGAATTTAGTCAAAACGGCTGATCCACTTTAGCGTCTCTTCTACGCCATTTAGTGGCTTAGAAACTTGAAATAATCCTCCCCAGCGATATGTGTAGGCATCGAAACGCACCGGTTTGGTAAAGCGAGCTACTTTTTGGTAGCATTCTGGAACATCCCCCACCGTCGTATCGCCTAATTGCGGTGCCACGCCTGCCTGAATGACAACACCGCCCGGATAGGGATAAAGCGTGCAGTCGGGTTCGAGTGCATCTTTTGCGGCGCTCAAACCGCCCAGCTCATTTAATATTTCCTCGCCCAGCACAGTTAGCCAGTTGACACATTTGATGCGGTTAAAAACGCCTTCCGTTGACTGCATTAGGTTAACAGGCTGAATGATATTCAAGCCTGGATGACGTTGCAATGTCGGATAGATCCAGGGCTCAGCACTTAGGCCATCCGTAATCACTGTAAAACCCGCCTGACCATGCATCGGGCGAATTTTTTGACACCAGCTGAGCACACCCTCGCGCAGTGTGTCGAAATGTAACCCACCTTTGGGGTTACCCACAGGCATGTAGCAATAATGGGCTGTCAAATAGTCATCGCTGTCTGCTGAAACGGCAATGTTGCTTTTCCATGGCGTAATGCTTCCAGTACTATTTGGGAAGTTTTGATGTATGTAGGGGATGAACAAACGATTGCAGTACATGGCATTGTTTGGCCAATCTCCTATTTTATCGCGCACCATGGGAAAAGGGTTTCCTTTTAACTTAATACATTTACCCTCTGAAGTTCGCTTAAATTGCTCTGCAGAATCGTAACAACAGTATTTGATGTGTTCTGAAAAACGCTGATAGTAATCTTCCTGTAAAGTCAACATATCCAGGCGCAGTTGCTGGCGTGGTCTTGGCTCGATATACAATTCTGACCCAAGTCCAAAAATTCCCCAAAGTGTGCCATTTGTGCTGGTGATGGACAGCCGATCTAGCAAAGCGGGATTGTCTTGGATGGCGAGTACTTCTTCTGACGTTAGCAACATGGCAAATATCTCCAAACTTATGATGTTCAAATAGCGTTTGTCAAATCGAATGATCAGTTATTTTAGAGCGTTTTCAGCTTACACCTACACACAAACAGTCGAAATCCCATAGGCAGGCAGGATGCCCGCACTCCCAGTGAAGTATCCACTTAAAATGTGGTCGCTCTAGTCGTTCCTCGGCAGTTGCTTTGGTGAAGTATCTCCCTGGAGACGAAGAATCGGATGTCGCGTCACAATGGCCTGAAGAGCAAAAAGAAGCACCTCACCCAGCACTTCACCCCATGAGAGCGAGCCTTCTGCGGTAAGCTGTTTTGTGTTTGTGCCTGGGAGGGCTTTAAGGTCTTTCGTCACCCTGGGTTTTTGCACAGTCTCTGACTTGGGCTTGGTTTTGTGATCATCGCAACCACATTCTTTACCAACATCAAGGATCTGCAAGTTGGCTGCACTTCCAGTATGCTTTGCTGCAATTGCTCGGTAATCTTGTAGTCTGCGCTCATCCATATTGCCATCACGCGTGGGATCTGTTCGTCGAGTGCGCTAGCCTCTTTGCCATTTAAGGCGCTTTTCGGTGTGGAACCTATCACACTGCGTTGCGCCCTGGTGCCCGCTCTTTCGTGTTCCAGGGCGGCTATATTTTGCTGTGTATCGCCCATTGCTGAGCCATATTCCCCCTCGCCGTTTTGTTTTTGCGTTTTACTAGACAACCTGAGATCATCAAGGCCACCGCCATCACGATCTTTGTACTTCATCGGCTTGCTCCTTCGCATGGGGATTCGGCACACAGCAACTAAGAGCCAGAATTTACCGGTTTCTTGGCGGAGAAGTCAAACGTTGATTGTTGTTCCCACCAAAGCGATGCACAGCATTGCAGGGGGTGTGGGGACTCCCCCTGTCGGCAAATACTCCCTCTTTGAGGGAGATGCCGACATCCCCCTCAAAGAGGTGGACAGAGTTCCCCCACGAAAAAACCGAGCGGGGCGTTGCGGGGCCGGCGATTAAGGCCCCGCAGAGGGGGTAGACGCGTATCGCGCTCGCCGAAATGTACATCTTCGTCGTCAGC
>WQTY01000277.1 GCA_009786045.1 Pseudomonadota bacterium
GCGCGCCATGCGCGTGTAGGTAGTTTTTTTGTGGGGGAACGCGTTCCCCCACACCCCCTGCGATACTTCGTATCGCTTGTGGGTGAAGTGGCAAAGTGCATCGTTTGGAGCCACATGTCTTGCATTGCAAACGAAGGTGAAACCATTCGCAGCTCTAAAGCGATCCAGTGCAGGCATGGACGACAATAATCTTGTTTTGGGGATAAGAGCGGTTGCCTTTGAAAATTGTTGTCCCTTTGGTCATTTATTCGCCTTTCAATCATGTGAATCCATACCGCTGTTTGCAGGTCGTTATTCTTTCGGGCCAAAAAAAGTGCGCGAGCGTATCTGGCCAGTGGCCAGATAGCGCGCGCCGCAGCCCGTATCCGGCCCAGGGGTCGGATAGGGCGCGCACCATGCAAGCTGGGATTTTGTAAGAGCATGCTGTGCCTGGATGCGAAAATTCTAGGCACTGGCGTTTAAGTTTGCTAGCGTGTGGCGGCTTCGGGCGCAGGGGAGCCAAGGGGCGGTCATCAATCAGAAAGAGGGAACGGGCATGGCATCAGCCAATATTTTGGTCGTGGATGATGAGAAGAATATTCGCCGAACGGTGAGCATGGTGCTTCAGGACGAGGATTATGAGGTGGAAACGGCTTCGAGTGCGGAGGAAGGTCTTGGGAAGCTGGTGGAGCGTTCATTTGATGTCGTCCTGCTTGATGTTCAGATGGGGGGGATGAGTGGGCTTGAGATGCTGGCGCAGGTGAGGGAGCAGGAAGGATCACCGGAAGTTATCATGATGAGCGGGCATGCTTCGCTTGCGGATGCGGTGGATGCAACGCGTTTGGGGGCATTCGATTTTCTGGAAAAGCCCCTTAATCGGGAGCGCCTGTTATTGACGGTGCGCAATGCCTACGAGAAGCGTCTTCTGATGATGCGGGTTCAGTCGTTGGAGGCCGGCGATGCGCGCTATTGCGGTATGATTGGGGATTCGCCCGCGATGCAGAAGATCCGGACGGCGGTCGAAATTGTGGGACCAACGAAGGGGAAGGTGCTGATTTTGGGGGAGTCCGGGGTGGGCAAGGATTTGGTGGCGCGTTCGATTCATGCGCTGAGTGACCGGTCAATGCGTTCGTTTGTGAAGGTAAATTGCAGCGCCATCCCTTCGGAGTTGATCGAGAGTGAGTTGTTTGGGCACGAGAAAGGATCGTTTACGGGGGCATCGGCGAGAAAGCGGGGGCTTTTTGAAGCAGCGGATGGTGGGACGATTTTTCTGGACGAGATAGGGGATATGTCTCTGGCGGCGCAGGCGAAGGTTTTGCGCGTGCTGCAGAGCGGAGAGTTTACGCGTGTGGGCGGGGACAAGCTTTCCTTTGTCGATGTGCGCGTAATTGCGGCGACGAACAAGGATTTGAAGAGGGCAGTGGTGGATGGCGAGTTCAGGGAGGATCTGTACTTTCGCCTCAATGTGGTGCCGATTCAGGTGCCGCCGCTTCGGGAGCGGCTTTCGGATATCCCCCTTCTGGTGAATTCTTTTCTGTCGCAGATCGCCCGCGAATACGGGCGGGAGCTGTTGACGATAAGTGACAAGGCCATGGCGGTTCTCTGTCGCTATTCGTATCCCGGCAATATCCGTGAGCTGCATAATCTTTGTGAGCGATTGGTGATTATGTGCCGGGAGACGGTGACGGTGGGGGATTTGCCAGAGGACATGATGGAGAGTGTGGAGTCCGTGCGAGGGTGTACTAAGCAGGGCAATGGTGAGGCGTCGTGCAGTATGGCGTCGTTGGCGGGAATCGAGCCTGGTGCCATGTCTTTGCGAGAGTTTCGTTCGATGGCAGAGCAGGCGTATATTGAGGCGACGCTTAAGAGCGTGGGCAACAATGTATCGCGAGCGGCCGAGGTGCTGAATATTGAGCGGACGAACCTGCACAAGAAAATTAAGAAATTTGATGTCGAACGTCCGGGTGACGACGAGGTGTAGGGGGCATCGTTGTCATTTGGGTGTTCTCGTGTACGCAGACCATGCCGATATGCTTTGGGGGGGCGGATGGGCGTGTGGCTTTTTACAGAAGCATTGTGGTGGCCTGCGCACTGCAAGTGAATGAATGGGAGAGGTATTGTATGTCTGAAGTGATGACGACCAGAGAAGCCTTGCGTTCGTTTCCCAAGTGTTTTTGGGTGACAAATGTCATGGAGATTTTCGAGCGAATGGCCTGGTATGGTTTTTTTGCTTTGTCGACCTTGTATATCAGCGGTGCTGTTTCGGATGGTGGGCTGGGTTTTAGCTCTGAGGATCGTGGTATTATTCAGGGCACGGTGAGTTTTTTAATTTATCTGTTTCCCTTTATCACGGGTGCGCTTGGTGACAGATATGGCTATAAACGGATGCTGCTGATTTCGTACCTGATTCTGGCGCCAGGGTACTATTTGCTTGGTCAAATGGACACCATGCCGACATTTTTTGCGGCAATGTTGTTTGTAGGGGCAGGCGCATCTATTTTTAAGCCCCTTATTGTTGGAACGATTGGGCGTGTGTCGAACAAAGGCAATGGATCACTTGCTTTTGGCATATTCTACATGATGGTTAATATCGGTGGTTTTGCCGGTCCTTTTTTGGCGGCCTATCTGCGAAGCCATGGTTGGGAATATGTGTTTATTGCTTCCGCGATATGGATTGCCATCAATATCCCCATTTTGCTTATTTTCTATAAGGAGCCTCCGCTGCCTGAGGGATCAACGACGCGTGCCAAACCTTTTGGCCAGGTGATGCAGGAGATGTTTGAGGTGATTGGGAATGGTCGATTTTTTGTGACCTTTTTCGTCACGCTGGTGTTGTTTGTGGTTGGCGCGAAGTGGTTTCCCATTCAGCATGTGGCATTGATAGCATTGGGCTGGATCGGGTTGAATCTCCTGATCGATGTTTTGCTTCCTCGTGCATCGAAGTGGCGGATGCGTGTGGGGCATACGCGTTTTCTGTTGTTTTTGTTTTTGCTTTCGAGTTTCTGGATTGCGTTCAATCAGCTGTTTATTACATTGCCTTTGTATTTGGAACATCATGTCGATTCGACGAGCGCCATGGGGGTGATTTACTCGGTAGGTTCGATGCTTGGCCTTGATACGGGAGAGACAGGTTTTCTGGCCAGGATGTTTGCTGACAAGAATGGCGGGGTCAAGCCTGAGCATATCATCAATATCAATGCTTTCTGCATTATCTTCTTCCAGGTGATTGTCTCGATATTCAAT
This sequence comes from Pseudomonadota bacterium, assembly GCA_009786045.1. Lineage (GTDB taxonomy): Bacteria > Myxococcota_A > Bradymonadia > UBA4248 > UBA4248 > WQTY01. The sequence goes on from WQTY01000277.1 coordinate 3,223, forward strand.
AGCAGAATGAAGCCTTTGATGGCCATCATGGTGGGTGTGTCATTGACGGGTGTGAGTTTTGTGTTGATTGCCATGACGGGGTCGATTTGGTTTATCTTTTTGGCGGTTGCGGTATTTAGCTTTGGCGAGATGATGGCCAGTCCGAAGGCGAAGGAGTATACGGCGCATGCGGTGGCACCGAGTGACAAGGTGGGCATGTACATGGGGTATTACATGTGGAGCAATGCGCTGGGTTCGTTGTTTGGCGGGTTGTTGTCGGGTACGCTGTACAAGCAGATGGTAATGGAGAGTGACAATGCTCAGGGAATGTGGCTCTTCTTTGCGGGTCTGTCTTTCTTCTGCTGCGTGCTTATCTACATCTATCATGTGAAGGTGGGACGCAAGATTGCAGCTGAGAAGGCAGTCTAGGAGGCAGGCATGGGGCACGGTTTTGGCCGTGGGGATGACGGCATGACGGATTGGCGTGGAGGACGTGTGCCGAAGTCCTCCGGCGAGATCCGCTGCCTGTCGTACCTGGATCGTGCCATGGCAGAGATGACCTGGTCGCGCGTGATGGCGCGTGACTTGGGTGTGGTGCCCTGTGCCGCATGCCTGACCGGGATGGAAGAGATTGTAAGCGGAATATGCGCGTGGCTGGCGGCGGGGGTGAGCCGTGACTGGGCATCGGATTTGGCCTGGTGTGAAGCGAGTATGGAAAGGGAGGGGGAGGGCGGGGAGACTGGTTCCTCCGAAAAAAGGGGATTCGTTGACTTCGGGGCGTTGGGGGCGTTGGGGGCGGCGCTTAATCTCGTGCGAACGAGCCTGCGTCTG
>WQTY01000278.1 GCA_009786045.1 Pseudomonadota bacterium
CAAAGTTTGAGAACATGGCATTGCGCTTGATGCACGGCACCTCGACGAGCCCCGCCACAGGATCACACACCAGCCCCATGCAATTCTTAAGCGCCAAAATGGCACTGTGAACAACCTCTTCTGGTGTCCCCTCATTAAGCGTGGTCACGGCCGAAGCCGCCATCGCCGCCCCAATCCCTATCTCGGCCTGACAACCCAAAGTCGCCCCCGCCGTAGGAATATCGTCATAAAAAATCATGCCGATGAAGGCTGCCACCAAAAGTGCTTCCACGACACGCCGCTCAAGATCGGCGGGGTCAAGCCCAAGCACCTCATGAACCTCATGCCAGGCCAGCAATACACCAGGGATAATCCCGCACGCTCCCGCCGTAGGACAAGCCACAATGCGGCCCATCTGCGCATTGGTTTCGGCCGAGGCAAGGGCATAGACCGATGCCAGAGAATGGAACGACACAAACTTCTTTGCCTTAAGGTAGCTAAGGAGTTTTTGTGAATCCCCGCCAGACAGCCCCATCGTGCTCTTCGTCTGACACTTAAGTCCGTTGTAAACGGACGCCTTCATGACTTGCCACAATCCCGTCATGGTCTCGACAATTGCCGAGGCATCCGTTCCCTGAAGCTCCGTCTCTACTTCAAGCGCCAGTGTCAGCAGCGATTTATTTGTTTCCTTGGCAAGCTCAAGCGCCTCGTCAAAGGTATTGAACCTGGGCACAAGATTTTCGGCCGGCGCCTGCTTCGGATAAATTTTGGCAATCTTTCCCGACACCCCTTTGAGATGGGTGCGAGATATCTTGATGGCCTTGCCAATCGGCGGACCCGGTATCCAGAGATCGCGTTTGCCTGTCATGCTGGGCGAAAGGCGCGCATTGTTGATGAAGCGAACCTCAATGATACCCCCGCCCGTCGAAAAACCCGTCACCATAAATGGCCCCATGTCGGTAGTCGCGGTGATCTCGGCGATATTGGTGCAGTCCCCCACCTGGCGGATATACTTCTTATCCTCCTCCGGGGTGGATGTGCAAAAACCGGAAAACGGAATATTATCCTGATCCGGCCAGGGAATCCCTTCCGAAAGAAGGCACTCGATCGCGCCCTCTGTTGTGAGATCCAGTGAGTCCTGCGGCAAACCCTTCAAGCCGGCACCCAGCGCAATATGCGTACCGTGCCCGGGCCCCGTATCGCGAAAAGAACCACACAGGCGAATCTCAAAACGCTCAATGTGATTGAAATGCTGCGCCTCTTTAAGGGCGATAAAAATGTTGCGCGACAACTGGCCTATACGGCACGCCCCCGCCGTATGCGAACTGCTTGGCCCAATCATCGCAGGCCCGATGATATCAAACAGCGAATGCACCTTCAGGAGGGCAACCAGATAGCGATTGGCGTCATCCTTGATGGATTGGATGATATCGTCCTCAAGAGACTCCCGAACCTCGATTTCGACGTTATGGCGTTCCTTGATTTTACGAGAACCCGTCCATCCATTAAACGTTGACCAGAGATCGAGCGACGCAAGCGGTACACGATGCCGCAGCAAAATCTCGAACATCTTGCGAAGAACAATCGTCTCGGGAGAATTCCTGACCTCAATCCGCAACAGCGTCGAATTCTCAAGCACCGCCGTATCAAACGAAATGCTCAACGGCTGCTTGCGATTATTCAGTGTCGTGCGCCTGAAATTCCCCATCCAGACCGGCGGGTCCAGCGGATAGCCGCGCTTGCTCGTCTCGCCCTTATGGTAGGCAATCGCCACCGTCAACACACCGTCCTCATGCACGAACACGCGCTGCAGAGGGGAGTGCTCATTATTGGCAAGCTTGCGAAGTATCCCCGGCATCGTCGCAAGATCCTGCGGCCCAATCCAGGAGTCTGCCTGCACATGGTGCAGCGTGTACGTTTCATGCTCAAGCGAGGCCGCAATATCCGAAAAATTGCGAAGAATGCTCCAGTGCGCCGCAATCATGTCAAAAGGCACTTCGCGGGCATAGTTCCAGGGCATCTTGTGGATGAAGTCCGCAAATCGAATCTGCTCGGCCAAATCCTTCATCGAGCCTTCCAGATTCTCATAAACACGGCGTCTGTCAGCATTGAGACGATAGGCACTCACAGATTCACGATATGCAACCACGGCAATCACCTCGTACTCAACGACAGCTCTGAAAAATCCTGAGTTCCTGGCCCTGTCTTTCCCCCACACAGCCCCGATGGCGCCTAATTACATGAGCACAGTGCGACATTCAACCCCCTTTCGCACTTTATCTCACATGTATGCCATACAGAACGACACCAGGACAATTTTGCATGTTCGCTGCCAGTTGCCAGTTGCCGCTGGACCAATCCCAGTCCGGACACCGGACACATTTTTCCCCCCTCCCCTTTCTTACGGGATGAAATCCCAAATAATTCCGATTAAAAGAGCAAGCGCTATGTGATAACCGTGTGCCGACGGGCAGGTGTGGTACCTGCTGACGTCATTGTGTGAAGTAGCTTATTGTTTTAAGGAACGATTCATGAATGTCCGCATGATTCCCCGCGAATGGCTCTATGTCAGCATCCGCATACTCAGCCTTGTGGCCCTCGTTTTTGCCTCGGCGCTGGCCGTCGACTATTACTTTAGTGCCAACACGTTCTGCGGCCAGGGCGCTGCCTGTGATGCCGTTGCAAAATCGGAATTTGGCCAGAAATACGGCATCTATTTGCCAGCGCTCGGGCTGGTTTCCTACAGCTTCTTCTTCATCTCGAGTTTTTTCTTCGCGCGAACGCGCATGCGCCTGTTCGGGCGCAGCCTGAGTTCATTCTGGCTGCCGCTGGCCATCCTTGGCTGTGCCGTGGGTGCTCTCCTCTTTGTCGTCGTCCAGGCCGTCGAGGTCAAGGCTTTCTGCTGGCTTTGCATGGGTATCGATACTTCTGCCCTGCTGATGGTCATCCCTGCCATACTCCTGCTGCTCGGTGACAAATCCGAGCCCGCAGTACGGCCCACCTTCCTGCATCCCGTTCTGTGGGCAGGTCTCTATGTAGCCGCCGCTGGCCTCCCTCTGACGTGGGGACTGTATCGACGTGGGGACTGTATCCCCCCGCGCCCGCACCCGCCGCCGGTGCCCAGGCCGAAAGTGTTGCCCCCGACTACATTCGCGACAACTACCTCCCCGAAAAAGTCAACATCGTAGAGATATCAAGCTTCGATTGCGCCCATTGCCGAAGGCTCCATCCCGAGCTCACCAAACTCCTCGAAGAGTACGGCGACGAAATCAACTTCCGCCGCATTACCATCCCGCTGAGCAACAAAAAAGAAGCCGTCATCGCCTACTACTGCGCCGAACAGCAGAAGAAAGAGGATCTCTTTGCAGACTGTCTCTTTGAAGAGCCGACAAGCGAGACGCAAAAACTCCTGGACTATGCAAAACAATGCGACATCGACGAAGCGGTCTTTATTGCATGCGTTCAGTCGCCAGCCACCAGAGAAACGGTCGAAAAGATGGTTCAGGCTGTTCATGCCAACAACTTCGCCGGTGCCCCCACGGTGTGGATCGACGACCAGGTCATCATCGGCTATAACGCAAGACTGGGCATGGATCCCTATCGCGCCGCCATCGAAAAAAGCCCCTATGCCAAAAAGTCCGGCCTTTCACTGAGTTCATCCGGCTACGACACATGCCCCTGGCAAATGCTGATCTGCGCAGCCGTTGCCGGGCTGCTGCTCATACTCGGCGTGGCACTCTCCCTGCGCCGCAGAAAACAAAGCGCATAGGGCATGTGGGGGAGCCAGCTCCCCCACACCCCCTGCAATGCTTACGCATTGCCTGTGGGAGGTGGCAGAGAGCATCTTTTGTGGCCAAATATCTCGCATTTCAAGCAGAAGCGAGACAGAAGAGAGTATCAAAACTCGACACCCCTGACTCTGCTGTGTTGCCAATATCCCAACATTCGCAACCAACAAAATGCATTTGCAAGCAGGCAGCAGATTGCAGCCACTCCACCCAAAGCGATACGCAGTATCGCAGGGGGGGGAGCCATGCTCCCCCAAA
>WQTY01000279.1 GCA_009786045.1 Pseudomonadota bacterium
CCCCCAGCAAAACAAACCCCAGGGTGAGGTAAATCACCTGCCGTTTTAAAAAAAAGGCGGCATCGTCATACTGCCACGCGGCAGTGATCCCCGATGCACTGTAGACCATCACCACCCCTATACCAAGGAGGCCACACACAGCCACGAGCAGCCACCCATCCCAGGGACGTTCCAGACGAGACTCATGCATGACAGGATCCGGCAACACCCGCTACCTCAACTTCAAACTTGCAAGGGCGACAAGTGCAAGCAGGATCGAAATGATCCAAAACCGCACAATCACCTTGGGTTCAGCCCATCCCTTGAGCTCAAAATGATGATGAATCGGCGCCATCTTAAAAACACGCTTCCCCGTCAGCTTAAAGCTTGTCGTCTGGGTGATGACCGAAATCGCTTCCAGGAGGAACAAGCCGCAGATGATGATGCTGAGAAATTCATTCTTGCTGAGCACCGCAAGCATCCCCAATGCCCCTCCCAACGAAAGGCTCCCAACATCGCCCATAAATACCTGCGCCGGATAGCTGTTAAACCACAAAAAACCTATCCCACTTCCAATGATGGCCGCACAAAAAATAGAAAGCTCCGCCAGGCCGCTTACATGGGGAATTTTAAGATACGTCGCCATGTCAAAGGCAGCAAAAATCTGCTTCCCATCCACTTCGACAGGAATGAGCAGCACTGTACCTGCCACATAGCACAAAACCAGAAACGTTGCTGCCGCGACTGTCACCGGCGCTATGGCCAAACCATCCAGACCATCTGTCAGATTCACCGCATTCGACGTACCAACCACCACAATCATCGCAAAAATGGCATACACGACAGGATGAAGCGTCAGCGAAAACTTATCTGCGGAAACAAATGGGAAATAGACCTCGGTACTGTAACCCAGCGAGGCATCGTTGAACAGCACCCACATGGCAACAGCAGCAATGAAAAACTGCATGACGAGTTTCCATCGTCCTGGAAGCCCACGGCTCCCTTTTTCGCGGATCTTAAGGAAGTCATCAATAAACCCTACCCCGCCATAAAACGCCGTCACCGACAGGATAATCCAAACATAGTGATTGGACAGATCCGCCCACAGAAGCGTTGACACAATCACACTCATCAGGATGAGGCTTCCCCCCATCGTCGGCGTACCTCGCTTTTTGAGGTGCGTCTGGGGGCCATCATCGCGAACCACCTGTCCAACCTGCCTCTCAAGAAGCTTGCGAATGAAGAGAGGATAGAACAAACTCAGCAGCAATGCCGTAATGACCGCCATGACGAGGCGAAAGCTGACATAGCGAAAGACATTCAGGGGCGCAAAGTAATCGCGCAGCTCGTAAAGGTACAAAAACATCGAACAGACACTCCCTGGACGGTCAAAGCAGGTGCGCGAAACTTTAAAGTCACTGGCGCACCGACACACCATAAGGGGATTTTGCCGATCAACCAAAAATCAAGCCTACGCACAGGCCAATTTTTGCGCGCCCTATTTGCGCCCCTTGGCCGCAAATACGGGCTGCGGCGAGCGCTATTCGCTCCACGAATACGCGCTCGCTCTGTGTTTTGTTTGGATACACCCAGAGCGTTTTTCGGCTCACCTGACTGCACGCGCTCTGTCCCGTAGTAACAAACACAGGCAGATTGTTTCTTCTCTGTCCGCGATACCTGGAATGTGGCATCAAACGATGCACGCTGCCTCTTACCCACAAGCAATGCGCAGCATTGCAGGGGGTGTGGGGGAACGAGTTCCCCCACGAAAAAACACCCTAAAGCCTGTGCGCACCAAAGAATGTCAGGACGCGCTCCAGCGCAACGCTACGGCTTCCCTTCATGAGGCAAACATCCCCGCCAGTAAGCTGCTGCGACAGCCACGTCAACCCAGGATCGAGTTTCTCTCTTGGCACACAAAACACACTCTGTGGGCTCATCCCGCCCGCCACCGCCCCTTCGCGGATGAATACAGACGAGGACCCCACGCATAACAGACACTTTGCCCCCAAAAAGGCAACGCGCTTGCCAAGAGCCACATGCTGGTCATCAGATGTGTTGCCAAGCTCCCCCATATCGCCCAAAATCAAACACCGCTGATCTGGGACAACAAGCTGTGCCATCAACGCCAGAGCTTCTTTCATGCTTGAGGGATTCGCATTGTAGGCATCATGGAGAAAGACCACATGATTTGGTGTTTCCCAGCGCTCCAACCTCCCCGACGGCAGCACCACACCAGCCACGGCTTCATTCACCGTGTCCTGATCCCAGCTCTCATCCACGACCAAAGCCATGGCATGTGCCAGATTACTTGCATTGTGCCCCCCAAGCAGGGGCAGATGAATCTGCCAGTCAAGCTTTCCCTTCTCAACGTACCGAAAATCGACGCCGGTCATCGTCGAAAATACATCTGTCACATGAATGCCAGCCCCCTCACCAACCCAACGGCAATGGATTCCCTTAACCTCGTCTCCGTAGTAAATACGAGTCGATTCAGGCAAGACCACCCCTCTCAGGCGCTCTCCCCGAAGAATTTCCCCCTTGGCTCGCGCCACGCCATCGATCGAACCAAATCCCTTCAGATGAGCTGCCCCGATCCCGGTGATGATCGCATAATCGGGCTGTGCAATACCGGTAAGGTAAGCAATTTCACCTGGTGCATTTGCACCAAGCTCAAGCACTGCCACATCATGCGTTGACTCCAGCTGCAAAATCGTCATCGGCAATCCAATGGCGTTATTGAGATTCCCCTTCGTCTTTAATACCCGATGCCCCTTATGGACCAATAATGCCGCCAACAACTCCTTTGTCGTCGTCTTGCCATTGGAACCCGTCAACGCATACGTGACAAACGATCCCATCGCCCGGCGCTTCTCCAATATGGCACGCGCCAGATGACCAAAGGCCGCTTCGACACTGTCGACCTCAAAGACCACAACATCTTCCGGCACATCGACCTGAACCTCGACCACGACACCACGGCACCCACGCGCAACAACCTCCCCCAAAAATGCATGTGCATCAAAGCGCTCACCACGCAGGGCAAAGAACAGATCACCTGGAACAACCTGGCGAGAATCTGTCGAAACGGAATCAAACCGGAGGTCACGCGAATGCCTGATGCGCGCCCCCAATGAGTCTGCCAATGCCCCCACATCAAAATGGCTGATGATTCTACTATCCTCCATCGCTCACCTCCCTATGCCTTACACCACAAAACCCTGTCGAAATCTATTCGAGTATACCAGTCATTCAACTTTACTTCATCAAAAATATCCATTTGGTTTGTCATAAATCAAACCTTGCTCCAGTATTCGTCCGCTGTTTGCCCTCTGCCCTGAAGCAGCAGGCTCACGCCTCCGCTCGCATTGGCGAGCTATGTGGGCTCAAACGATGCACTCTGCTACTTCACCCACAAGCGATACAAAGTATCGCAGGGGGTGTGGGGGAACAAGTTCCCCCACGAAAAAATAAAACTCACCCCCTGTACTGCTCAGTGTGACAGCCGGCAGATGAGGCAGCCGGCTTCAATCGCGGACGCACTCTGAACCTCATACCCCTCAAACCGCGCCGGCACTTCCCGATCGAATGTCACCTCAAGGCGAAGCTTCATGAGTTCAATATACCCCAGCACACTGCCCGGAAGAATGCATGCACCGGAAATGGCAAACGGCCGATTCAGCGCATCTGTGGATACAAAAAAACCGCTGATGGGCGCAAAAATCCGTATATCCCCCCCATGCACAGCGCCCTCTGCCGCCTCTGTTTGCCCGCAAATCGGCCTGAATTCTCCCAACCTGTCTCCAACACTCAGCCATGTGCCATCCGGCAAGGAATCCAAAGAAAAAACAAACCCATGCCGGGGTTTTACCGTGAGCAAAATACACCGCCCAAGCTGCCGGATCTCCCCCACACACAACTCAGACATCGCAGCATCACACAGGCCTTCCCCGCGCACATGATAAACGCGGACAAAGTGCCCCACAAGCGGACAAAGTGCCTCACAGCCCACTTCATGACACGACCACCGCTCGGTCATCCT
>WQTY01000280.1 GCA_009786045.1 Pseudomonadota bacterium
CTGACGATGAAGATGCACCGCCTCGGCGAGCGCGATACGCGTCTACCCCCATAGCGGGGCCTCAGTCGCCGGCCCCGCAACGCCCCGCTAAAGAGCGGGCGGCAGATTGCCGCCCCTACAAGTTTTTTCTGTGGGGGAGCATTGCTCCCCCACACCCCCTGCAATGCTTACGCATTGCTTTGGGGCAGGATGTTGTTGCCTTTGGATAAACATTGTTGCCACTTTGACATTTATTCGTCCCAAAAACGAAAAGGCTGCCCAAAGATTTGCGCAGCCTTCGATGCCGGGAGCGGGGCTCGAACCCGCACACCCATATAGGATAGGAGATTTTAAGTCTCCTGCGTCTGCCATTTCGCCATCCCGGCCACACACGCTTTTGCTTCTCTAATTCTCTCCCCAAAACCTGTCAAGAAGTTGTTCAAAGTGCTTTGCGATTCGCGAACAAAACCGAGATTTGATTCTGACACAAGGATCTGCTCCCCATAGACGTTAACTTAGTTTAAATTTTCATCGTTCGAATGGCATGTGCTCTCCCAATTGAGATCTATTAGCTACTAGCTACGAGCTTGAGCTCAAGCTCAAGCGGTGGAACTGCCACCCATTAGCAAAGCAGCAAAGGAATATTGGTATCACGCGAAAACAAACTTAAATGTTTATCACTAAATCAGCGCCTATGGGGCTGGTCTCGGGGTTGGCAGGTTTGAAAGATTTTTCATCGTCATCTGTTCCTGCTGACGAATCATTCGGCCACAAATGATACGCTTTGCCCTCTACCCACAAGCAATGCGCAGCATTGCAGGGGGTGTGGGGGAGCAATGCTCCCCCACAAAAAAAGAAAAAAGAAAGAAAGAATGTGCTATTTTGATATGGCGCCGTGGTCTGGCGCGATGTTGTTTAACTTCTTCCCAGGCGCTTCTCCATGAAAACAGAATTTCATCGCTGGTTTAGTCCTTCCCTTGGCAAGGACATGTCTGTCAACGTGTACGGTCATCAGGGCAAACCCGTCATTGTCTTCCCATCTTCCGGCGGCAGTTTTCATGAATTTGCCGACTTTGGAATGGTCGAAGCCGTGCGCCCCTTCATCGACGAAGGGCGCATCATCCTTTTTACGCCCGACAGCGTCGACAATGAGTCCTGGCTGAATAAGCACATCTCGCCGGCAGACCGCGCGCATCGTCACAACGCCTATGATGCCTACATCATTCAGGAGCTTGTTCCGCTGGCAGCCAGCATTGCCGGACGAGGCGACATGCTGGCCACCGGGTGCAGCCTTGGGGCTTACCATGCGATGAACTTCTTCCTGCGCCACCCGGATGTCTTTAATGCCGTCGTTGCCTTAAGCGGCTGCTATCAGCTTTCCTACTTCGTTGGTGATTACTGCGACGAAAACGTCTACCTCAACTCTCCTCTGTATTATCTCCAGAACTGCAACGATCCCTGGTATCTCGATCGCTATCGGCACTCAGCCATCGTTGCCTGTACCGGTCAGGGCGCATGGGAAGAGGAAATGATCCACGATACGCGCTGGCTGGGACACATCTTTGCCGAAAAAGGCATCCCTGCCTGGTGCGATTTCTGGGGATACGACGTCAACCACGATTGGCCCTGGTGGCGCATACAGCTGCCTTACTTCCTGGGGCGCATTCTCTAGCGCATTTTCTTTTTTACGCGGGGGACCAGTTCCCCCTCACCCCTGCGCGGACATAGCAATGCTACACCCCTGCCATGTCATATCGTCTTAAAGTTTTACAGTCAGATTTGTATTCCCCTCCTCTGGAGGGGTGGCGCCACAGGCACGGGGTGGTTTCTGTTGACGCCATCACTTCCAGTCACAACACGGTAAAAAACGCATCAAACCTCTATAAAGAGAGAATATTTGAGCAGACCATCCCGTTATAGCTTGCATTTATTCGCACTATGACATAAAGGTCACACATCACGCGCCGATTTGATGGGCGACGGCACTGCCTCGCCCATAATGGCGCGTTTATATCCTCAGGAAGTTTTCTGTTCCTGACCCATGAGACCACATTAGGTCACTATTTTTTATTTTTGATATTTTTAAGGAGTGAGACCATGCTTAAGGTTCGATTTCTTATCGCTGCAGTTTTGATCGTTGGCTTGACGGGTTTTGTGGCCTGCAAGAAGGAAGAGAAGGCTGCAACAGATGGCGCAAAGGTGGAAGAGAAGGCTGATGAAAAGAAGGCCGACGAAGCCAAGGTTGAAGAGAAAAAAGACGAAGAAGTCAAAGCTGATGACGCTGAAGACGAAGCCAAGGACGAAGAAAACACAGAGGCCGCCGAAGAATAGCCGGTGGTTTAGTCATTTCGGAGAGGGCTGCATGCCCTCTTTTTTTTTTACACATTCGTGTTCGACATCAGGGCATTGTCTTCATTTTTCAAACTTCATCTTGCCTCCGCAGGCTGTCCGCATGCATACTTCCGACATCTGGCGGCAGACGCGGAAGTTCGCCATCCACTCACTGTGTTTATTGAGGATCACCGATGAAGCTGACTAAGCTCATTTTGTCTATTTTGGGCGGCATAGTGTGTTTTGCAGCGGGGACATTCGCCGAACGCCAGCCTGTGTGGGCACAGCTTGAAGACAACACGATGCAGCCAGCAAACATAGAGGACATCATCACTTTTCTTGACAGCGTTGTCTCTGCCAGCCAAAAGCGCACATGCAGGGAAGTCCGATTGACAGTGGCCGGCATATCCCCACAGATTAAGCTCAATGCGGCCAGAGCTATTGCTTCGATAGACGAACTCAGCGTCTCAGACGAAGCTTTGGAGAGGGTCGAGGAACTATCGACACAAATTGCTCAGGCAGCCGTCGACTGCAAATCCCTGCTGGATGCCCATAAGGAAGTCGCCATGCGAGCATCTGCACTGAAAGCCGAAACTTCTTCTCAGGTGTTGTTAAACCCCTGATCTCAATAGCAGTGCATGGCATGTTGTCTGGTTTTCTCCCATGCACGCAAGAGATTTGCTTGCCTTTTCGCAGCGAAAGGGAATACATATTCAAAAATGTTATCAGACAACCGTTTCGCGATGGGGCAGATTTGTCTCTATCGTCAATTTGTGTTTGTCGCTGTTATTCTTCCCAATAATTTATTAAGGATGGCCGCTGATGTTAAAACGCTTTTGTATCGCACTGACTATTTTGCTGATAGCCGGGACAACACTTGTTTCCTGCAAGAAAGACATGTCTGCTGCTGCACCTAAGGTTCAGGCTGAAATTTCTGAGACCGTGGTCGTTGTTGAGGCACCGCCCCCTGCTGTTTCCCGCGTCGCTGCAGCCCACTCTTCCGCCATTCCTCCCGAAGCACAGGCTGCCGTTGATGATTTCTTCGACGTCATGTCTGCGATTGCGGATACAGCCACAGAGGAAACCTGCGAAGACATCGTCGAAGCCCTCAAACGCCTCGACAATGGCAATACCCGAAACAAAATCCAGCGTGCCCAGATTCTTGAGACGTACTCCGAAGACATCATGGAAGCGCTCCTTGAGGCCAATGAGGATCGCTTCACGCAAATTTCAGGACGGTTACTTGGCTTCCAACAATGCGACGGTACCCCTCAGGAAGAAGAAATCGAAACCCTCATTGAGGCACTTCTGTCACCTTAATCCATCCCGATTTGGCAAACCTCCCAACGCATGGCCCCCATGCGCGCAAGAGATATTGCTTGCCTTTTGGCAGATAAAGGCGGATAAATGTGTTCGTCGAGACGTCTCTATATGACCGATCAACGATAGTGGCAACATTTTACCCTGTCGTCAATCCATAGGGCTTTACCACATAATTATTTTAAAAGGAGTATCCGATGTTTAAACGCGTTTGTATCGTTCTCACTGCACTTTTGGTAGTCGGAACGACGTTTGTTGCCTGCAAAAAGGAAGCGAAAAAAGAAGAGCCGGCCGTCGCAGTGGCTCAGGATCAGGCTGCCGCCGCCCAAGCCGAAGCTGCCGGCCAGGCCGAAGCGGATGCCCAGCTCCAAGCGGCTGCTGCTCAGG
>WQTY01000281.1 GCA_009786045.1 Pseudomonadota bacterium
GCCAGAGACGGGCACGCCGCTGTTGCGGACGGAATAGAGGGTGAGGTTGGAGATGGGGGTAACGCCGTTGCCCGACAGGCCAATGAGAACGCCCTGATCCCAGGCGTGCGCCTTGCCATCGTCGTGGCTTCGGAACGTAAGGGACGGGAAGGTGTTGGCCAGTGTGACGCCGGCTTTTTTGTTCGGGTATTTGTCCATCACCTCTCGCACGGCTTTGAGGATGACGGCAACGCTGGTCACGGCAGCCGTGAGCTTGAAGAGTTTGGGAACTTCCGGGTCACTGACTTCGAGAATCCAGTCGATGATTTTGGCTGTCAGCGCGGCATTTTGCGAAACGATGTCGCCCTCTGTGCCGTCTCCGCCCTGGGGACAGGAAAGGGAGTATTCGATCGCCATGGCGCCGGCCTGTTCGAGTTTTTTGGTGTTAGACTGCCAGCCAGCCCGATCTTCGGCGTCGTGCCCTGTGACGGGGCCGCCTGTGGAGGCTGCAATGAGCCTGTCCGGGTATTCGGCGCGCAGCTTTTTGATCTCTGCGCAGACGCGATTGAGGGGGTGCTCTGAGACGTTGTCGCAGTTTCCGTAGGTCAGCGCATCAAGCGCAAACATGTAACCCGCAGGAATGTGGATATCGAGGTTGTCAAAGGCGGTTTTCATGAAGCCGCCGGCCCAGCCGGCATCAAGGGCTTTTTTCATCTGCTCGTAGCCATCCGAGGGCGGTGCGGCAGAGAGGAGGAAGGGCGAGGGGAGCTTAAAGCCGAAGAAATCGGTTTCGAGGGAGACGGGAAGGGCGTTGTAGCCGTCGATGCCAACGTAGCTCTTGAGCGGATGGAGGCATTCAGGGCGTTTGACGGCCTTGCCGGAGAGATAATCGTCGATGGCTGCGGCGATATTTTTGCCGCTGGCCACGGATTCGACCGCCGTCGAAGGACCGCCCCAGCTGTCGCCGGCATAAAAGACGGCTTCGTGTTCGACGATCATGGACTTGCAGGTGCGATTGCCAATGGCGATAATGACGTTTTTGATGTCGCCGCGGAGGGTTTCCGTGCCTGCGACATCTTCGATGGCCTGCAAGCTGAATTTGTCGGCCGTCAATTTGACGCGCTGGGTTTTGATGCCGGTGATTTTGCCGTCCTCAACGAGGATCTCCTTGACGGCGGTGCGCCCAGTCAACTCAATGCCAGCTTCCTGGATGTGGGCTTTTTCGGCGGGCGTCAGCGGAAGCTCGCTGAATTTTTCGAGCGAAATCATTTCGACGCAGCACGCGCCATTCTTGAGGGCCGTCAGGGCACAGTCCACGGCGATGGCGCCGCCGCCAATGACGGCCGCTCGCCCGCTCAGTGCCGGCTTGCTGCGCAGGAAGGCATTGCCATAAAGTGCCGCCTCCTCCCCTGCAATGCCGAGTTTGATGGGACAATGCAAACCTGTTGCCACGCAAACGGCATCGTAAGTGCCAACCTGCGAGATTGGGTCTTCGATCTTGGATCCCGTGTGAACCTTGACGCCAGTGGCTTTGAGGAGCCACTCGATATCGCTCTTCAGGGCAGACCTGGACAGACGCTCCTCGGGAATGAGATTGAGCGCGCCGCCCACTTCCTCATGGCGATCATGCAGCACAACGTCGTAGCCGCGCTGTGCCAGCGTTGCGGCAGCACTCAGCCCCGCAGGGCCGCCGCCGATGACCAGAACTTTTTTGCCATTTTTGGCGGCTGCCTTGAGTTTGGGCATGACGCCGAGTTGCTTGGCCTTGTCGATAATATAGGCCTGCATCATGGGGATTTCGATGGCTTTGCCATCAAATTTGCGATGGCTGCAGGCCGCCTGGCAATACGTGTCGGGGCAGATCAGGCCGCAGATACCACCCAGTGGGTTATTGATCATAATTTCGGCGGCCGCACGGGCGATATCACTTTTTGCACCATCTTTGGCGGCCATGATAAAGTCTGCCGGAGAGCAGTTCGCGGGGCAACCCTTCATACAGGGTTTTTCCTCGCAGAACTCACATTGTGAAGCCTGGCAGGCAAATTGGGCATCGGTCATAAAAACATTGCTTTTCACGGGTTCCTCTCCTCATAAAACATGGCGTCCTCAAAGACGCCAAGACAAACTCAACGATATGCGATAATGTATCCTAAGATGAAATGCAAGAATTTCGGCGTCAGTGCTTGACTTCATGGGTTGTGTGTGGGTTTATGTGTGTAAAGAAATACGTGTCAGCGATTCAGAATTTGCTCGCTGTGTACCCTCTGTTTCGGAGTCGCCCGCGGCTTCTCCATCGGCAATGCGAGGCATGTGGCTTTAAACGAGGGCAGAAAATGTTCTGCCCCTACGTGCCACTCCACCCACAAGCGATACGCAGTATCGCAGGGGGTGTGGGGACTCCCCCTGTCGGCAAATACTCCCTCTTCGAGGGAGATGCCGACATCCCCCTCAGAGAGGGGGACAGAGTTTCCCCACGAAAAAAAAGAACTCAATGGCTTGGGATCCTGGGCGCTGTCCTGGCATTGACGGCAGCGGCCTGTGAGGCAAATGTTTCACCCCAGCCATGTCCGCCGTGTGTGGCAGCGCCTGCATGCGAGCATGAGCCGGAAGCAGAAGCGGAGGATTCAGACGCCCACGAGATGGCGGCATCGGCGGAAGAAGAACCGTCAGAAAAAGATGTACCGACGGAAGCTGTGCATCCTCTCCAATTTCGCCTTGGGGTCGACGTCCTGTTCGAAGACAACCTGGACATTCTCGCCGGCAAGCGCGTCGGGCTCATCACGAATGCCTCGGGGGTCGATGGCAAACGCGTGCCGACGGCCAGGCGCTTCGTCGATTCGCCGCACATCGACCTCAGGCGCCTCTTTGCGCCCGAGCATGGCCTGCGAGGCGAGCTTGCAGCGGGTACAAAGTACGACGATGCCATCGATCCCATCTATGGCGTGGAAGTCGCCAGCCTGTATGGCAAACGCCAGGCGCCTGTTGGTCTTCAGGACATTGATGTTCTGGTCTTCGACATCCAGGATGTGGGGTCGCGAACCTATACCTATGTGACGACACTGCTCAAGTCCCTCGAAGCTGCCGCCAGCCAGGGCATCGAATTTGTCGTCCTCGACCGCCCGAATCCCGCCGGCGGATGCCTCATCGAAGGCCCCATCCTCGAACCGAAGCACCAAAGCTTCGTGGGTTATGCCGACTTCCCCGTCACACACGGCATGACATTTGGCGAAATCGCACGCATGTTCGACGCAGAAAAGCAGCTTGGCGCAAAACTCACCGTCATCCCCATGCAGCACTGGCGCCGCCATATGCTCTGGGAAGACACCGGACTTGCCTGGATCCCCACCAGCCCAAACATCCCCCACGCGCGCCATGCCCTGCTGTACGTCGCCACCGGCATGGTCGCCGGACTCATGCCCGACGTCTACGAAGGCGCCAACACGCCCATGCCCTTCGAGATCATTATCGGATCGCAGATCGATGCCGAAGCCCTGGCCCTGCGCCTTAACGCCGACAACCTCCCGGGCGTCAGTTTCAGGGCGTACGATGCCCGTCACAAAGGCAAAGCCCTGCGCGGCGTTCAGCTTATGCTCGACGATCCACACGCATTCCGCCCGCTCCAGACCGCTATCCATATCCTGGCCGCCATCCGAGACGTCGCCCCCCACGTGTTTCACTTCAAAGGCCAGGCCCACTTCGCCAGACACTGGGGCAACGAACAAATCCTCAAACTTCTCGAACAGGGCGCAGCGCCCGAAGACATCATGGCAACATGGCGCACAGACGTTGAGCAATTCCGAGCTCGCCAGGCCCCGTTCCTCCTCTATCCGGGCGATTGCGAGGAGTAGAGACAAGGCATGCCTTGTCTCTACGTTTGTTTGTGGGGACACAGCCCCCTACGCCGCTATCGCACCCGCCTTATCACTGACGGCGGGGTCGCGGCGTCGAAATGGTGCAGATTCCAGGAAGCAAGGAGGCGTGGAAGGGAGCGTACTTCGTACGTGACCGACCACAACGA
>WQTY01000282.1 GCA_009786045.1 Pseudomonadota bacterium
CAACTCATGTTGCGACGATGCTGAGGGAAGTCAGTCGCAGCCACCAGGTGCTTTGTATCACGCACTTAGCAAGCATTGCCTGCTATGCGGATGCACACTACCAAGTAACCAAGACAGTCGTCGACTCGCGAACGCAGAGCCACATCATGTTGCTTGATGCGTCCTCGCGAGTGGCCGAAATTGCGCGCATGATGGGGGGAGCGACGATGACGGCAAAGACGCTGGAGCATGCAGCGGAGATGATTGCAGAAGTTCGAAGGGAAGCTGAACAATGATGTTGAGCCATACTTTGGGCATTTGTGAGTCATATTCGCTGCAGAGCGAGTCATTCCATATTTATGTTACGATACAAATCAACATTTGGCCATGATGCGGCAAGGCGGCAGGCGCGTTCGATTCTCTTTGGAGTGATTGGCGCTGCTTTGATCCTGGCGGTGGCAGTCCTCGTGTTTGTCAGTCGGGCGCCCTCGGCAGACGTCGTTGTGCCCGCGCCCATCGAATCGCTGGGCATGCAGGAGTGGCCACAGCTCCAGGAACTGAGCCGTCAGGAGCTTGATATATCAGAGACAGATCAATCTGACGATCAGACGTTTGTCGAGGTCATGCCAAGCGATCCGTACCTGATCAGGGGAAAAATCAACAAGAATCAGACGCTTTTTGTGGCTTTGAAGAACCATGGACTAGATGTAAGCGACATCCATCAGGTGATTACAGCGATGCAGGAAGTGGTGGATTTTCGGCGTACCCAGCCTGGCGATAAGTACGAAGTGCATCTGGATGCCGACAGACGAATCGTCAAGTTTCAGTATGAGGTATCGCCCGAAGACATCAGCATTGCTCAGCGAGAGGGGACAGTCTTCCTGGCGCAAAAGCTCGATGTCCATAAGCAAATCGAAGAGAAGCGCCTTCATGGTGCCATTCAGAGCTCACTCTACCAGGCTTTTGTGGATCTGGGGGAGTCTGGAGAACTGGCGACGCATTTTATGCAGCTTTTTAAGTATGATATTGACTTTGGTACGGATTCTCAAGTCGGGGATACCTTTAGCGTGCTGGTAGAGAAGATAACACTGGGCGGTAAATTTTACCGTTATGGCAGGGTCTCTGCTGCCACCTACGAGAGCCGCAGCAAAGGTCGCCTGGAGGCCTATTATTTTGATGGTGATGAGAAACACGTCGGTTATTATGATGGCGGCGGCCGGGCTCTGAGGCGAACTTTCCTGAAGACCCCGGTGGTGGGGTGCACGATGACCAGTCCCTTTGATCTCAAGCGCATGCACCCGATTCTCAAGCGCGTTCGTCCGCATTATGGCATCGACTGGGCAGGGCCAACGGGCACGCCTGTGATGGCGTTTGCGGATGGCACCGTGACTTTTGCCGGCTGGGAAGGGGCCAACGGCAATCTCCTCATCATTGAGCATGCGCATGGCTACACGTCACTTTATGCCCATTTGCATGGTTTTGCCCGCGGCATCAAAAAGGGCAGTGTTGTGCGCCAGGGGCAGGTTGTGGCGATGGTTGGCAATACGGGGATATCGACGGGGCCGCACCTGCACTTTGGGGTTAAGCGACATGGAAAGTATATCGACCCGGCCAGGATCGATGCCACCCATTCGCATACGCTGGCAGGGCCAGCCCTGGTTGCCTTTGATCGGAAGCGCGATGTGTATCGCGCTGCCCTTTCTGCGCCGGGGCTGTTGCCTGCCCATGTACTGGTAGATTCGTCACTGCCTCATGAGGATTCCAATGCGCATGAGGCCATGAATACCGGCAGCCAGTAGGGGCGTTGATCGAATTCTTTTTTCGTAGGGGAACTCGTTCCCCCACACCCCCTGCGTGCCTCCCTGCTTCCTGGAATCTGCACCATTTCGACGCCCAGGCCGTCAGTGATAGGGCGAGTGCGATAGCGGCGCAGGGGGCAACTGCCCCCGCAAAAAAGTTTTTGAATGCACTGACTGGATCGGGCTGGGGCTTTCCGCTAAGTGGTGTTGCATTTTGCCACATTATCTATCAGAGTGTGGCTAAACAGTTTTGGCGTTATGGTTATTTAAGGTGCAGTAAAATAAATTTTTGACGGTGCTTGTATCGTTTGTCGTATGAACAACCTCAGCGAAGGAGATGGAGGATGAAACGATTAGGTTGGTTAGTGGCATTTTTGTCGTTGTGTGCGTCGGGCACGGGGTGCCAGGATGATGCCGTAAGCGGCGACAAAAGGCCGGAGCGCTGCAGTGTGCAGGGGGAGACGAAGTGCAGTACTTCGGGGCAGCTTCTTGTTTGCGATGGCAATGTGTTTGTGGCCCAGAGTTGTGGGGCCGGGGCGATTTGTCATGCGGGGGCGTGCAAGGCTCAGTGTAATGCCAATGTCTTCGTGCCGACGTGTATTCAGGGCGTTCAGCGTGCTTGTGTCGGGGGGGTAGTTGAGGAGCGGGTTTGTGTCGAGGGAGAGGTTTGCCAGGCGGGCGCCTGTGTGGATGAATCGGCACTGAGCTGCGATGCGACGTATGTGCCTCGCTGCAAGGATGATTCGACGTGGTCGGCGTGTGTTGAGGGGAAGGTCAGGGAATCGAGCTGTGCGGAGAACCAGTACTGCTTCGATGGCCGTTGCCTGAACAATGTTCCCTGTGAAGAGGGAACATTTTCGGGGCGCTGTGCCACGGGAACGACGATGGTGGTTTGCAGGGATGGCAGTGAACGCCTTGTGAATTGTCAATCGAATCAGATTTGTCTTGATGGGGCTTGTGTCAGCGATACATCGTGCAATGCGTCGTTTGTGGATACCTGCTCGGCAGATGGTTTGCGCATTTATTGCGATGGCGGCACCATCAGGCGCGAGCCCTGTCCGAGCGGTATGGCCTGTGACGGAGGCATGTGCATCGAACGGGTGCCATGCGGTGAGGACTTTAAGGATATTTGCGTTGAGGGTGAGCGGGTATACTGCGACGCGTACGGGTTCGTCGTGACGGAGAAATGCCCTGGAAATCTCAAGTGCCTTTATGGCGTTTGTGTATCGGATGCGCCCTGTGACGCTGCCACCTATACGCCAAAGTGCCAGGGCGAGTTGTTTACGTCGGCCTGCGTTAACAAGGTTGAAGTGTCGGTTGAGTGCCAAAACGGTCAGAGATGTTATGGTGGCTTGTGTCAGTCCAGGCCTTCGTGTGTGGCGGGTACAGCAGCCATTTGCCTTGATGCGCATACGCGCAGGGATTGCGTGGATGGAGTTGTGCTGGACAGTCTGTGTGATTTCGCCAATGAGGTCTGCTATCAGGGCAGGTGCGTGAACAAGTCGACGGTTGAGACGTGTGGGGCGGGTTTTGAGTCTTACTGCAATGCTTCTGAAGCCGTATTTTGCATGCATGGACTTGTGCAGCGAGAGGTTTGTTCGGCGGATCAGCGCTGTGTGGATGGCGCCTGCCGTAAGATTATCAAGCCGGGGGATGACTGCGATGAGACGTTTGTGACGCAGTGCCTGGACGAGACAGCTTCGGCATTTTGTGTCGGTGGAAAGGTTCAGAGCGTTCCCTGCGGCGACAAGGTCTGCATTTCCGGTGCCTGTCAGGCGCGTCCCTGCAATGCAGCCACGTTTGCGCCGCGCTGCAATGGCGATTTCGCCCAGGTCGTGTGCGTATCCGGCTCTGAGCAGGTGCTGGCCTGCGGGACGAACAAGTTCTGTCAGGATGGGCTATGCAAAGACTCTGTCACCATCGGCGATGTCTGTAACCCGGAAACATTCGTGACATCCTGTCATGAGTCCGGTGCACGCCTCACCTGTGAGACAAAAGACGGTGCCTCGACGGTGGTGGGGACAGCATGTGTCTCGCCCACATTCTGTCTGTCGGGGGATTGCGTTGAGTGCAATTCCGCGACGTATGGCAAGCAGTGTGTCGATGGCAAGGCAACGACATGCTCGGGCGGCAAGCTTGTTCAGGTGACCTGCGGCAGTGGGGAGACATGTGTTGCCGGGGAATGTGTCGAGTGCGATGTTGCAACGTATGTTTC
>WQTY01000283.1 GCA_009786045.1 Pseudomonadota bacterium
GGGCGGATTGCCATCCGCCCCTACGGCCGATACGCGGCTACCCCCTCTGCGGGGCTCAATCGCCGCCCCGCAACGCCCGCTTTCTGTTTTTTTGTGGGGGAACCAGTTCCCCCACACCCCCCTGCGATGCTATGCATTGCTTATGGGTAGGGTGATGCATGCATCACTCTGTACGGGCGTAGCGTGCTAACGCCCCACTGACGCCACTTCGGGAAAAAAATTATCGTCCCATGACGATTTTTTTCATCACAAACACCAAAATCCCGACATAACATAAGAAGAGAACCTGCACCGGAGTCTATGGATTGACTCACAAAATCTCTCGTTCAATACCTCATGCCTTGGAGGTACCCATGAAAAAATGGCGCCTTTCTCAACACTCACCCCTCGCATCCAGGTTATGCCTGATGCTGCTTGTCTGGCTTGCCGTCCTCGCGGTTGCCTGCGCCGAAACTTCCGGCATCCCAGACGACCCCGGCAAGGATGATCCACCCGGCAAGGATGATCCACCCGGCAAGGATGACCCACCCGGCAAGGACGACCCACCCCCAGATGATCCGCAAGATCCAAAGACCGCCGAAGACTGGGCACGGGCACTCATCGCACAGACAGTATCGACGCAGTCAGCCTTTGAGGCCATTGCCTATGGTTCGGGATTCCCCGTCATCACCAACGATCAAAATGTCATATTTGTACACTGGTATGAGGGCGGACAATGGTCTGTGGCCGGCGATTTCAATGGCTGGTCTCCACAGCCCATGCGCCAGGTTGGCGATGTCTGGGTGGCAGAAGTCCCGCTGGCTGAGGTTCAGAGCCAGGGCATTGCCTATAAATTCGTCAGCGGCTCTGACTATGTGGCCGATCCCTGGGCGCTCTACTACGGCTACGACGCGTACGGCCAGATCTCGTATGTGACTAAACCGCCTCCTCCCTGTCTCATGCGCTGGAATATGTTCACCAGCCCTCAGAACCTCAAGACGCGTGCCATCCACGCCTGGGTGCCCGCCGGAAACGGCCCCTTTGCCGTGCTCTATGCCCACGATGGCCAGAACCTCTTCAGTCCGCAGGCCATGGGCGGCGGTTGGAAACTTCGCGAAAATCTCGCTGACATAGAAGCCGATTTTATTGTCGTGGCGATTGACAACAGCGAAGACCGCATGTCCGAATACACACATGTCAACGACACGATTGACGGCTTCGAGGTGGTTGCCAAAGGCGATGCCTACGCAGACTTCGTCGAAATGACCGTCAGACCTTTCGTCGAATCAAAGTTTAACACGAGCGAAGTGGCCGGTCTCATGGGGTCGTCTCTGGGAGGGCTCATCAGCCTTTATATCGCCCACAAGTATCCCAATCGCTACCGGGCTGCGCTCGCACTCTCCCCAACCACCGCCTGGGGCAATTTTGGACAAAACAACCCCACCATGCAAGCACTCTACGAAGCCGCCGGACACCGTTCAACCGTCCTCTATCTCGATTCGGGCGGAAGCCCAGGCGACGGGTGCAAAAGCGACCCGGACGAAGCCGCCAAAGATGAAGCCTTTCGAGACAACTACTGCTTCACCCGAGCCTTCGTCGATGCCATGCAGGCCACAGGCTACACCTTTGGCACCGATCTGTTTCACTGGCACGAACCAGGCGCCCTCCACAACGAAGCCGCCTGGGCAGCACGCGTCTCTCGCCCGCTATCCCTTTTTATGGGGCTTAAGTAGTGTTTTTTGTGGGGGACACCCTTCCCCCACACCCCCTGCAATGCTGCGCATTGCTTATGGGTAGGGTGGTGGCATATACGAATAGACGTTTTTCTGATTTTCGTTTGTCATGAAAAGCCAGTTATGCGACAGTGAACTATCATTAGTGGCAACCAGTTTAAGCAAGGTACAGTAATGGAGAAGACGACAAAAACGGATCAGATCCTTGAGAAGAAGTCAGACGATATGGAGAACACAAGCCTCTCGACGACTGACGAAGAAGAGGACGAAGTTTTCGAAAAATCCTTCGAAACACGATTGAACGATGCCATGACTGCCTATGAGAGACCCTTAACCTATAAAATGATCCAAGGGGCTTCTGACGAGGCAGATTTAAGAGCCATCGCTACGAACTCGGCCATGATGCATGAGTTGATGAAGTTGCTCAAAGGGAACATGCTGCATCGCTGCCTCGACAGGCTATATGTGCATGTCGATGATGTGGATGTTCTCAAAGCGTGCATCAAGGCCCGCTTTGATGTCAACCTGGGTGCCACAAGCAAAAAGGGAAAGGAATTCAAAGCAAAGGCATTGGGCGGAACCGAAGAAGCCTGGACACTCGTCGGTGCCCAGGGCGTCTATCGCTCTCTGCTCTTGTTGCCGAAGGTTCATGTGGATAAAGTTAACGACATCCTGACCCAGAACACGGTCGATGGTTCGAGTGGCGTGGCAAGGCCAAGCCTGGGGTGCATCAACGTCAATTACAGCGCAGACCCAAACAGGCTCGTCAGCAGCACGAATTACTGCGATACGGGCGATGCTCAGTGCAACCTCCGCTTGCTTGACACGCTCGTTATCCATGAGATTGGTCACATTATCGACAAAGGTCAAAAATACTCAGGGCGATCCGATTTTCGAAAAATCTCCGGCTGGAAAGACGAAGGGAAGGAGCCCGCTAAAGTTGCCAAAGCGATCGAAGGCTATGCTTGCACCCATGGCTACACACAACCCCTTACCCAGGATGAGCGTGCCATCCGCTTAAAAGGGGCGGAATTTATGATTGAGAAAAAGGTCATCAAAGAATCTGATATTGGAGATCAGGTTAGCAGAGCATTTCATGATCTTAAGAAAAATCCGACAGGCGAAGTTGGCGTTTATCGAAACTTAGCAGATCTGACAACAGAGTTTAAAAGCAGTAAGCTTTACACACACATCCTTCACTCCTGGGCAGAAAAGTTTCCATGGAACAATGGGAAGCAAAGCTGTATGTCGCGCCAGATTCACGAAAGCTATCCTGGCAAGTCTTGGTACTCCTTTGCCCACACGGCCTTTGACAACAAAATCAGCAAATATCAGCTGCGCGATCCCGGTGAGGAATTTGCCGAGCTCTATGCGACCTATCACGTGGCAACACCGAAAGGCGATGGCCTTAAGGCCGAGCACAAAGCGTGGTTCGAAAAGATGGGGCTGCACAAGAAATAGCCACATAAGGCAGCACCATCATCTAAACTGCGCGCTGCCAAAGAAAAGATTGTTCGCCTATATTGTGCTGGTAGAAACTAACAAACTTTTCCTTTACCACGAAAACAAAAATGCCCCTCAAACACCTCATCCCTTTTGGCCTCTTCACCATGGTAATATGCATGTCTTGTTCATCGGCCTCTTCAGAACCGGCGGCGTGGGGCGACGACATGACCCGTGGCTATTTGTATGAAAGAGACCGCGACATCAAAGCTGCCATGACTGTTGTCAAAGCAACCTTGTCCCGCAGACAGGAAGCTTATGAGCGCTACAGGATCGGCAACCTGGCTTTCTTCGAAATTATTACCTTGCCTCACCCAGATGTTATGGATGTTGGTGCAAGGTATCAACACGTCGCTGTTATCCTTGGCAAAAAGCCGCGTTTGGTTAGTCTCCCTGATAAAGCGCTTTTTGCGCACTTTGCCAAAAATATCCGCCCCAATCCCGACATACTCGAGTTTCAGGATCGTATCAGAACAGCGATGCTGCTAGCCACAGGTGCGGACAGGATTGTCGAAAAACTTCCGCCGACGTGGGTCGATGAAAACGGTATACTCGTCATTCACTATCACAAGCTTTTTTATGGCGGTGGCAGAGAATCCCCCACGCGGGAAGAATGCACGCTTACCGTCGATGCCAATCAGGATTTTACGCTAGAATGCGCCAAACCTGTTGAGTTAGAGCGAGAGTTTTACCGATGATGGATTTGTGAGATGTGCCTCAAACAGCTCATGCCCTTCACCCACAAGCGATGCGCAGCATCGCAGGGGGCGTGGGGG
>WQTY01000284.1 GCA_009786045.1 Pseudomonadota bacterium
GCGACTACGTCGCACGGGCGACCGGGACGGTCGCCCCTACAGGCCGATACGCGGCTACCCCCACTGCGGGGCCTCAATCGCTGGCCCCGCAACGCCCCGCTTGGGTGTGCACATGATTCCGTACGGGCGTAGCGTGCTACGCCCCTCGCAGCGGGCGACCGCAAGGGTCGCCCCTACAGGGGGAACCTGCCATACAAACAGGGCGGTTCGCGAACCGCCCCTACAGGGTGCACATGATTCTGTACGGGCGTAGCGCGCTACGCCCTTCGGGGCAGGCGAACACAGTTCGCCCCTACACTGTTTTCCTGGCGACAACAAAGGCCTGACGGGGCGAAAAGCTCAGTTTATCGAGAACGCAGTCTGCCGCTTTGATGGCATTGTAGGGCATGAGACTGAGTGTCGTCAGGCGGAGGGCATCTGCCAGTTTTCCGAAAACCGGCCATTCTCTCCGGCTTGGAATCGTCAGAAGCTTCCAGATGTGCCCATTAATATGCATGCTCGGTTCGGCATAGACGATGTCATAGCCCGCTTTCTGGCAGGCCACCCGGATCGATGGCAGCGAGTAGGTGCGGTAGTGAAACCGTATGTAGTCAGGCTCTTCGATGGGCACAAAAAGACAAAGATGACCTCCGGGTTTGGTGCGCTCATAAAAAGACCGCAAAACCGCATCATCATCAATCGTATGCTCAAGTGTATGCGAAGAGAGCACAAGATCGAATTGTTCACCCGCACAATAGGATGTATCGTGTTCGTCAATATGAATAAACGCCGCGCGCCTGTACGCTTCATAGGCTGAATCCGCATAGGCGTTGTCAACTGCAGACGCAGAAACATCAACACCAACAAGCGCACAGCTCTTGGGGAAAGTTTTCAATAAAGCACCATTCCCAAACCCAAAATCCATCACATTCAGATTCTCAACACCGATCCCAAGCCGGGACAAAACCTCGTGAATTCGACGGCACCGATAACGTACGTCAAATCGGAACAAAAAACGATAATGACCGCCACGATAAAAATTTGCATACCGAAATGACTGATTCGTTGTCTGAGAATACATCAAAGCCTCCTGTGCCCGTCTGAATAAGCGGATAGCAAAGCAATACAGCGTTTTCATGCGGCACCGCCATCCTACAGAAAGGCTTGCCTCAAACGCACGAAAGCCAAATCCAAATCTGGATTCAATGCGTATCCATGAGCACAAATTGTGCCAAATTCACAGAACGCTTGTATGGCGAGGATTTAACTGCATTTAATTGGCTCCAGGAGGTTTCCAGAAAACAGAAACTGGACAATTCATACGCCAACTTTCCATCCATTGGAGTAGGCTTACGCCAACTTTTGTCTGGAAACAGACAATGCCCTGCCAATGCCATGGTTATTCATGAAGCGTTTGCATCAAACCGCAGCGGCAGCACCTGTAGGGGCGAATAATTATTCGCCCCTACAGGAGTCATACCCTGCACGCGGCGGTGTCACGCCATTGCACGCAATGCGTGGGATGTGGCCTCAAACGATACGCTTCGCCACTCTACCCACAAGCAATGCCAAAGGCATTGCAGGGGGTGTGGGGGAGCAATGCTCCCCCACAAAAAAACACGCCCTAGCGCCTCTCAAGCAAACATACCGCTTCGACATGGGGCGTGCGCGGGAACATATCCACGTAGTCTATCCCATCGACCGCATACCTTTCTCCAAGGATGGCCAAATCGCGTCCAAGACAGGCTGCCTCGCAGGAGATGTAAAGAATATGGCGAGGCGCCATGGCCATAAGATCGCGACACACACCCGTTGATAAGCCCTCGCGGGACGGATCACAAACGACAAAATCCGACGGCGGCAAGTTGCCCGGCAACCCAAGGGCAAGGTTCGTGAGCTGAAGATCGACCCGCGCCCCGGCACAAAAATGCCTGGCATTGGCATCGCGCCCAAGGGCGAAGGCGGATGGGTCGCAGTAAAACTCACAGCCAATGACGTGCGGTGCATGACAGGCGGCACGAAACGTATAGTTCCCCGAACCGCAATACAAATCGATCACCGTCTGTGGCTGGCAGCGCTGCAGCGCCTCATCCAAAATGCCGTGTATGTGTGCATTGGCTTCACGCGTTGTCTGCCCAAAGTCGCCAATGCGGCGATACGTGACGACCTCTTTCCCGTACGACGAAACGGCATCGCGCATGTATCGATCTCCCCGGAATGCCTCGTCTATGCGCGCCCCTTTCAGGATGCCCCGCGTCAATGCACTTTGCACATAAGCATCAATCACCTGGCGCGCAGCTTGCGTAAATTTAGCACCCTCCCTCACGCATGCCGGGCCGCCAGAGGTACGCCCCTGCCTGCCGCCACGACGCCCGCTGTCCCTTTCAGGTGGCGACGGTTTAAAATGCGCATAGGCATTGCCCGATTCATCGAGATCCACCTGAATATCGAATGCCTCTCCCAGTCGCGGGAGCGTTTGAACAAGATCGGCCGATACAGTCCGAAGCTCAGGGGCAATGACGAGGCAACGCGAAGCATCGACGATCCGGTGCGTTCCCTTCGCAAAACTGCCCACCCCCTGCGGCGTTGCATGAAGACGCATCCTGCGCCGCGACCCGTCGTGTTCGGAGACGGGCCAAAGCCGCATCGAAAGACCCGATAACCCAGATAACCGCATCACAGCTTCGTGCGTCGCCGCCGCCTTCAGCGCCAGCGCCGCATCGCTGTCAACATGACGAAACCCGCATCCCTGGCATGACGCCACCTCACAGGCATCCATGACACGAATCGCAGAAGCCAGCGCCACCGTACGAACCACACCACGCCCATACCGCGGTTTTTCCTCCGTGACGTCGAATTCCCCCTGCTCTCCAGGAAGTGCCCCTTCAATGAAGAAGGTCTTCCCCCCCATGCGGGTCACCCCCTCCCCGCCCTTAGCCAATTTCTCAATGCTATAATGCATAACCTCACACCCATCATTTAACGACGCTTCTGTCACACACTGACCTGCGCCTGACGCCTCTTTGATCCTAATGCCTTGCCACCAAAACACAATCCCATGATTGGCAGAATCTTTTTCCTCCGCCATGGACAAAGAACTAAATATCTCAAAATGCTGCATGATTGAATTCTGTTCATGCCCCAAAAAATACGCTAAAATATCCTTCGGTTTGGATTGTCAAGTATTGCCATTTTTTTAACCTGCCTGTGAGCTGCCAAAAATAAAGAGCCAGAGATGAGAATCAAGTCAATTCGTGACATCCCGGACGAAATTAAAAACGTTGTCGAGCTCTATTATACAGGCAACAAAAGTGCGGCCTGGTCAGAGGCCGAGTTGCTTCGCGCCATGAGGAAGGATTTGCGGGAATTGACCGATTGCGTCCTGCAGCTCTTCGAACACCCACCCAGCAGTATGTTCGCCTTCTACGATTCGCTCATTGCCGTTTTGTCGGCCTCGCTCAGTACAGAGGCTTTCGACTTTGGCGTGAGCAATCTCATGGGCGATGGCGACGACGAGTTCGAAACGCTCCTGACGCATTTGCTCAAAGACGACGCAAAGCCTCAGCCTGCGTTTTCAAGCAACGCCTATCACTCTGTCGGGCATAAAAGCTTTGGCCTGAGCAGCCAAAACCTCTCATCACAGAATCCAAAACCCGGCACAGATGTCAACCTCGATATCGACATCAATATTGCGCCATCGGCGTACGCTGACAGCAAGGCGAGTGCCTTTTCGCAAAAGGCCTCTTCCAGTGCACTATTTTCTCAGTCATCGCTCCCGCGGTTAATGCCGCTGTCAGACGCATCCTCCAGCCTGGGAAAGGCTGCCCCTTCTATCTTGCGTGCAGCCCAGTCATCACTCCCATACAATGACTCTGGCAATGCCAGGCGCTTTGCCGGGATCACCAGACCTCACTCCCCACCACCGCCCAGCGGCAACGCAACGCCGCAATCCTGGCACCAACCAACCAACCAACCAACCAACCAACCAACCAACCAACCAACCAA
>WQTY01000285.1 GCA_009786045.1 Pseudomonadota bacterium
GCCCGAGCCGATGAAGAGGTGTTTGACCTGTGGCAGGTTTCGGATGTGCTGGTAGAGCGCCAGGGTGGGTCCGTGATCGGTTTGCATGTTTGGGCAGATTTTGGGGACGAGGCAGGATGGGCGCGTGCAGGCTGCGCACTGGGCAAGATTTTTGGCGCCCATGCCGTACATATTCGCCGAGGGTCCGCCGACATCGCTGATGACTTCTTTGCCTTTTGGGGCCTGGGCGCATATGGCGAGAACTTCGCGCGCGATGCTTTCTTGTGAGCGGCTTTGGATGATGCGTCCTTCGTGTGCGGCGATGCTGCAGAAGGCGCAGCCGCCGAAGCAGCCGCGCATGGCAGTGACGGAGGTTCGGATCATGTCGTAGGCGGGAATGCGTTGGGGGGTGTAGCTTGGGTGGGGTTTGCGCGAGAAGGGCAAGTCGTAGATGCTGTCAATGTCGTGGGTGGTGAGAGGCTCGGGGAGTAGGCCGAGCCAGACTTCCTGGTTTTTGTGACGCTGCACCAGGCCGTGGCCGCCAAGGCGCGTTTCGAGGAGAACCAGACGAGAGGCTTCGGCGAAAGCGCGCTTGTCGCGGGCGACGGTTTCGAAGTCGGGGAGTCTTCGCACATCGTAGGCTGTGCTTCTGCTGGCGCCCATGTCTTCGCGCACGGCGAGTTGTGGCGGCAGGGCGTCGAGGGAGATGCCAATGCCGGGTATGCCGCCGAAGCGTGCGATGGGCCAGCCATACGAGAGTCCGTGTGCGATGGTTTCGATGGCATATTCTCCGCTGCCAAAGCAGAGCAGGTCGGCACCGGCGTCGATGAGGATCGAACCCATGACGCGGTCATGCCAGTAGTCGTAGTGGGCAATGCGCCGCAGGCTGGCTTCGATGCCGCCGATGACGATGGGGAGGGAGGGGGCAAGCCGCCGGCATGTTCTGGCATAGACCTGGAGGGCGCGGTCAGGGCGCGCGCCGGCTTGGCCGCCGGGTGTATACGCGTCGTCGCTGCGGCGTCGTTTGTCGGAGGTATAGTGGTTCACCATCGAGTCCATGTTTCCGGCGCTGATGCCCCAAAACAGGTTCGGAAGACCCAGTGCCAGGTAGTCGGCATCTTTTTGGGGCTGTGCAACGACGCCGACCCGAAACCCTTCTGCGTGCAGGTAGCGTCCTACGATGCCGGTCGAAAACGCCGGATGATCGACATAAGCATCACCCGATACCAGGATGATGTCGCACGAATCCCAGCCCAGGGCATCCATCTCGTCCCGCGTCATGGGCAAGACCTGCGCTGTGCCCAAACGGTGTGCCCAGAATTTTTTATGCGTGTGTATCATGTTTATTTTTATTTTCGTGGGGGAACTGCTCCCCTTTAGGGGGACGCCAGGGGGGGCCGGCGGAGGGGTTCGCGCATTGCTTGTGGATGAGTGCGAAGTGCTTCACTTGGGCCAATCTGCCTGATGAGGCAGACAATGCCCATCTCTACTCAAAAAATATCGCTTTTTGTGATGATTCTGACAAAAAAAGGCGCACCCGGGAGGGTGCGCCTTTGTTGGCTCAATCGTCATGCAACGGAGAGACAAGGGCTAGTTTTCAGCTTCTTCCTTGCCAGCATCCTCTTTGGCGTCTTCTTTTTCGCACTTGGAGGCATTACACTTCACTTCGCATTTGCAGGGGTCACACTTGCAATCTTCGCAGCTGACTTCGCATTTGGAAGCATCACACTTAATTTCGCACTTGGAAGCATCACACTTAATTTCGCACTTGGAGGCGTCACTTTTGGAAGAACCACAGCATTTGGAGGCGTCGCATTTGCAGGGATCGCATTTGCATTCGCTGTTGCCGCAGCAGCTTTTGGCTTCGAAGACGCACTTGTAGAGGATACCTGCGACGATGGCGCCGATGATGGGGGCAACCCAGAAGAGCCACAGCTGGCTGAGGGGCTGGCTGCCGACAAAGACGGCGACGGCGGTCGAGCGAGCGGGGTTGACGGAGGTGTTGGTCACGGGAATGGCGATGAGGTGAATGAGGGTGAGGCACAGGCCGATGGCGACAGGTGCCAGCCCGGCAGGCGCGCGTTTGTCGGTGGCGCCGATGATGACGAGGAGAAAGACGCAGGTCAGGACAGCCTCAATGAGGAAGGCCGAGCCCATGCCGAAGGTTTTGCCGCCAAAGGCATTGAGGCCATCGGCACCGAGCGATTCGGACCAGCCATTGGTGGCGAAAGAACCAACCGTGTTGGCCAGGTCCGGGGCGCCAATGATGATATAAATGACGGTTGCTGCGAGGACACCGCCGGCACATTGGGCGATAATGTAGGCCACCGTGTCTTTGGCGCCCTTAAAGCGTCCTGCTGCGAGCAGGCCGAGCGTGACAGCGGGGTTGAGGTGACAGCCGGAAATATGGCCGATGGCAAAGGCCATGGTCAAAACGGTCAAACCGAAGGCCAGGGCTACGCCAAGATAGCCGATGCCATTGCCGGGCACGTTGCATGCCAGAACTGCGGCACCGCAACCACCGAGAACAAGCCAGAAAGTGCCGATGAACTCGGCTGCTACACGTTTACAAAGACACATAACTATTCACTCCATAGTCTAAAGTTGACCACCACCGAGAACACATGCTTTTTTTTGTTATCATCGTTTCGGTGCCCTGTAAGTGTTTGCGAGGTTAATGTTGAAACTTTTGGTTGTCAATCATCATAGCGCGTGGATTCGAAGAAATTTTAGTTCAAAAATGAAAACGCTCTAGTCAGGCGATTTGAAGTTGTAGACGGGGCGCAGGTGCATGAGGATATCTGCGGTTGGGGTGATTTGTGCGACGATGGAGGCCATGCTTTTGTAGGCCATGGGTGCTTCATCGAGTGTTTTCTGCGAAATACTTGTGCTGAAGATGCCTTGCATTTGCTGGCGGTATTCGTTCATTGAGAGCGTATCGAAGGCTTTGTGGCGGCTCATGAGGCGGCCGGCCCCGTGGGGTGCGGACTGATTCCAGTTGCCATTGCCTTTGCCCAGACAAACCAGGCTGCCATCGCGCATATTGATGGGGATGAGCACGCGTAAGCCGGCGTTTGCAGCAATGGCGCCTTTGCGCATGATCATATTGTCGGTATCGATGTAATTGTGGATTGTCGTAAAGGCGTCGACCTTTGTGAGGCCCATGGCGCTGAGGATGACCTCTACCATGGCCTGGCGGTTAAGGACGGCGAAGCGCTGGACGATCTTCATGTCGTGGATGTAGTCATTGAACAGGCTCCCTGTGGCGTAGGCCAGATGTGTTGGGATGGCTGAGGCGCTGCGTTGGCATTGCTGGATGGCTGCCTGCTGATAGAGATTTGCCACTTCGGTGCCCAGGTGTCTGCTGCCGGAGTGCACCACGAGAAACAGGGCGCCATCGTCGGCGCGCTCGATTTCGATGAAGTGGTTGCCGCCGCCGAGTGTGCCGATGCTGCGGCGTGCGCGTTCAAGCTTGACATCGTCTGCACAGCGAAGGGCCGTGAGATCGATGGCATCATTGAGGGGGTGATGTGTGTCGCGGATCTGGCGCCCCGATGGGATGTTGCGCCGGATGATTTTGTCCAGCCGCTCATAATCGATCTCGCGCTCGGCTATCTGGACCGTTTCCATGCCGCATCCGATATCGACGCCTACCATGTTCGGCACAATCTTGTTGGTAATCGTCATCGTCGTGCCAATCGTGCAGCCCTTGCCGGCATGCACATCGGGCATGACCCGGATTTTGGACGACGAAAAGGCTTCCTGATTGCAGAGCTCCTGGATTTGCTTTGCTGCCAGTTCGTCCAGTACGTCGCAATAGCACAGAGCGGTGTTGTGGCTGCCCTTTATTTCTATCATTGTAGTTCTCCTGGTTTGCATGTGTTTATCGGTATGTGGGGGCGAAACCCCCGCCCTTTTGGGGCACCCCCTTTGTGAAAGGGGGCAAGCCCCCTGCGCCGCTATTGCCGCATGCGGCAATACGCGTCTACCCCCAGAGC
>WQTY01000286.1 GCA_009786045.1 Pseudomonadota bacterium
CATAGACATCCGACGCCGGGCTCGCGTCCCCAAGGGTCTGCTCTGGCGCCATATACCCTGCCGTTCCCGCAAACGTCGACCCGCCAAACTGTGCCGTGCTGCGAACCGAAGCCCCAAAATCGACCAGATACACCTTTCCTTCAGGCGTCAGCATAATGTTCGAGGGTTTGATGTCGCGATGGATGACGGCGGGACGCTGCAGGCCAAGCACGCGCAGGATGCGCACAATCTGAACCATGATATTGATGACGGCCCTGAGCTCAAAGCGGTATCCCTGCACCATTCTGTCCTGCAAAGACTGGCCGGGAATATAGGTCTGAACGATGAAGTAGTAAGGCACCACCTTATTGGAGGCATCAATGAGCTCAATGCACCTTGGAACGCCCTCGACATTAAGCTCATACAACGTCAGCATTTCGCGCTCAAAGAGCTCCGTTGCCTTCCAGTTTGGCATGCGGGCAATGTCGTAAGCCTTAATTGCCACCAGCTCACCCTGGGCATTCTCGGCCAGGAGCATCTTCCCCTGCCCGCCTTCGCCCAGACAGCGCTTTAGCCGGTATTTGCCCCAAAGCGATTCATGTGTGCCAAGAACAGCATCCACTTCCCATCCAGCCCTTTCATCCTGCTGCGCAATTTGCGAAACCATCCACTCACTCCCCGTCCTGGCGATTCTGCGTCTCGCGCGAATTCAAAGGCCGATTCTTCAGAGCCCTTCGCATGAAAACAGACGACATGTGTGAACGCATCAGGGCAAGGCTCACCGGAATCAGTGAAAGCATCACAAAGACAACCACCCGTGCGGACGCAACGCCAAAAGTGTTCATTAAAATGATAAGCACGACAAAGGCAACGCCCCAGGAATAGAACATCGAACGATCCACAAAATAGCCATAGCCCGGCACAAGTTTGAGTGTCTCTGGCAACGGCACAGCCAATGGTGCCTGTTCAGCGTCCGCCTCATTCGCCGGCGACTTGCTTTTCGCTTTCAGGAGATCGGCCGGCACCCTTGGCCGAATCATCTGCCCCTGACGCTCAAAACCACCCGAGTTTCGCATCGCACGCACGATCTTGTCCAGGTCTGTCACGCGCTCATTGGGCATGGGCGATACCATGGCTTCGATAAGCTGAATCAGCCAGATGGGGGTCGTCTTTGGAATCGCAGAACGAAACTGAAGGCGCATTGAACGCAGCGGCAATTTGTAGGGCGGCACCCCGCTGAGCAAATGAATCAGCGTCGCCCCAAGCCCGTAAATATCCGATTCAGGCCCGGAATTCCCCATACACTGCTCTGGCGCCATATAGCCCGCCGTCCCCGCAAACGTCGATCCCCCCATGCGGCGCTCATTGAGCATTGCCGCACCAAAATCCACAAGAAATATCTTCCCCTGCGGCGTGAGCATGATGTTCGAAGGCTTGATATCCCTGTGCACAATCGGCGGCACATACTGCTTCAGCTGCTCAAGAATGGAAATAATGGACAGTGCCACAGCGACAACTTCCTCCGCCAAAAACACCACCCCCTTGTCGAGCATCACCTCCAGCGATGCCCCTGGAATATACCCCTGAACCAAAAAATAATACGGCTCCGGATCCCGCGAAGCATCAATGGCTTCGATATACTGCGGCGTGCCGGGCACACGCATCGACTGCAAAACGGCTATCTCGCGCCTGAACAGCTCCGTCGACTTCCAATCCGACATCGCCCTGAGGCTAAGTGCCTTGATGGCGACAATCCGCCCAGAATGGCGCGCCATTGCCATGTACATCCGCCCCTGTGCCCCACGGCCAACCTCGTGCAAAATGTGATAGGCATCCCGAAGGCCCGGGTGATTCCTGACCGCCAAAACATCCGGTGCGTCGTCCTCCCAAACATCAACCCCCGACGGATCGTCCTCATCCGCCCCCAGGCCCTCGCCCGACAAGTCCTCACACGCAGTCCCGATACTCGCCCAAGGCGCCCCCCCTCCCGCATCTGCTTCACGGATGGCTTCCGACAGCGATCCGATACCCGCCATCAACCCATCGCACCACTCCTGCCCCGATGCATCCTCTGGCACGTCCTGACCCGCCATCCTGTCGCCTCCATCGCCACGGTCTTCGATTTTCTTTTGTGGGGGATCGCGTTTCCCTGCAAGGCTCCCCATTAAAGATAAGCTCCTTTATACCACTCATAAGTCAAGGATGATATCGAGATCCATTGCCTGGCAGGCACCTAAATATACAGAGCAATCGTCTGGAATTCTGGCAGGCACCTAAATATACAGAGCAATCGTCTGGAATTATTGAACAGGCCATGGGGGCAGCCGCCCCCTGCGCGGCTATTGGCGAGCGGACACGGCAACGCCGTGTCCCTGCATGCCAATACGCCGCTACCCCCTGTGCGGGGACACCCCGCAACGCCCCGCGGAAAACACCCCCATAGCAAAAAAATCATTTTTCCACTTGACACGCTTTTGGCCGTGCCGATTTTCATGCGCAACAAAAGACGGCGATAAAACAGCCGCCTGAGTGGCGTCACCGCCTATCGTGAGCAATTCAGAATAACGTCATGTGGTGTATCTTGTAAAAAACCACTTCTCCACTTGACACGCTTTTGGCCGTGCCGATTTTTACGGGCAACGAAAAACGGCAATGAGCAATTTATAACAACGTCATGGATACCCAATCATGACATACAGGGAGGTTTGCCATGTTTACAATCTGGAATAATAATGTTGAGCGTCTTTTCAATCATTCACTTGAAAATTGCATGATCCGCGAGCAAACACGCGATGCGAATCTTTTCTTTGAAAATTTGAGAATGAATCTTGTCGACAAGGGAGATACCTTTGAGTTCATCGCCGAATTGCCTGGCGTCACCGAAGAGGATATTCTTCTGAGCGTCCTTGATGACACTCTGACGCTTAAAGCATCTCGCAAGATCGAACGCGACGATGAGGATAATGCCCATCTTACGGAGAGAAAAAGTTTCAGCATCCAGAAAAACATCCCATTGCCGGCGTCCGTTTCAACCGACAATGTCAGTGCAACGTTCACCTCAGGGATCCTGCGAGTTATCCTTCCCAGGGCAGCAGAAAGCACCCCACGGCGAATCCCCATCAATGCATACTAATGCAATGTGGTGCACCAGGCGTACATACGCTGCTTCTTCAGACCCGTTTATATAAAAATTTAAGGAGAACTTATCATGTCAAAGAATACGACTCAGAATCGTCATACTTCAAAATTTGAATCTACCGATAAAGAGGTTACCGATATGTCAGAAAATAACCTTCTGAATGATGACGCGCCAAACTTCGAAACCACCGGCAAAGAGATAGCCATCAACAAGGTGATTCTCAAGGTCAGGCCCACCGTCGATATTGAGGAAGCAAAAGACAGTTATGCCCTGTCCCTCGACATGCCGGGTATCGACCCGCAGAATATCGAAGTACACCTCAACAACGAAATTCTCTCGATCGAAGCCAAGTGCGAGATTGATGGTCTCATGCCAAGGCTCTACACCAGAAAATTCCGCGTCATGCGCGGACTGGATGCCGACAGCATCAGTGCCAGGTACCATAACGGCGTTCTCGCGCTGAGGCTTGCAAAGCCCTCGCGGGTGGCACCACAGCAGATTAAAATCAATGCGTAACCTGCTGCCCTGGCAACTCAGGCCAGATAACACAAACCATTTCCCCTCTAAATGCCGGGAAACGGTGACCTTCGTCGCTGTTTTCCGGCTTTCTGTTTGTGGCATGCCTGATACCCCGAAAAAAGTGCATGATGCACTTTTTGATGTTTTCTGATACCTCCTCGCTCGACAGGCGCCGCATGCGCCCAGGCAAGGAGACTTTGCACAGCATGATCGAAACCTTCCAGCACATTCCCGTGCTCCTGGACGAAGTTCTGGAAGCACTGCAACCTCGCCCGGGCGAGTCGTATTTGGACGTTACCCTTGGCGGGGCAGGGCATGCCATG
>WQTY01000287.1 GCA_009786045.1 Pseudomonadota bacterium
GTTTTCCTGTCCCAAGGCCGTCGCTGCACTCGCACAAGCCCCCATCGGCCGGCCACTCCCAACCGATATCTCCTGCGACCCGACGTGGCGCGCCTTTGTTATCCCAGAGTGGCGCCAGGAAGCCAAACCGTTCGACACGGAAACAGCCATCCTGCACGCACGGCAAATGCTCATCGACGAAACCAGACGTTCTGCCAACGAAGCACTCATCCGCAACATTCCCATGGGCTCATTCGACAAAAACTGATACCCATGCCATGCGGCGCCGTTCGGCCTCTGCTTCCGTCCGTCCCACACTTTATCCAAGAATAAAGCGCCATGTCTGGATTCGTTCATCTTCACGTCCACACACAATACAGTATCCTTGATGGCGCCATCCGGCTGCCGGCGCTCTTTGATGCCGTGGCCAAACGCAAGGTTAAGGCCGTGGCGATGACCGATCACGGCGTGATGCACGGCGCCATCGACTTCATCAATAAATCAAAGCCCTGCAAGGGCAGAGACGTCGCCGTCAAGCCTATCCTGGGCTGCGAATTCAACGTCACTGCCGCCCACCCCGACAGCCCGGAAAAAATCTACCACCTCACCGCGATATGCCGAACCCTCAAAGGGTATCACAATGCCATGGCGCTCCTGTCACGCGCCAATATCGAGCGACATGATGCATTGACGGGTACATCAAGCATAGATTTTTCCTGGTTTCGGGACCATGCCGAAGGCCTGACCATTCTCAGCGGGGATCTCGGCAGTGAGCTTGCTCAAACCGCCCTGCGAAACGGCAACGTCGAAGGGGTGCTGCGCACCATGCGGGAGACTTTCGAGGATGGGCAGTTCTACCTCGAAATGATGAGCAATCGCTTTGATATCCAAAAAACCGTCAATCAGCATTTCAAAGCGGCTGCAAAAAAATACAGCCTGCCCCTGGTGGCCACCAACGATTGCCATTACCTGACCAAAGATGAGGCCTTTGCGCACGCCGTGCTGGTCTGCATGGCCCTCAAAAAACAAATCGATGTGGACGTGCTGCGCGCCTCGGTCGTCGACGATTTCTACCTCAAGACGGATGAAGAAATGTACGCCGCCTTTTCGGACACCCCCGAAGCGTGCGAGAATACCGTCAAAATTGCCGAATCGGTCGACTGCCCTGTCCAGCTCAATGCCGTCTACCTGCCCCAGTACAAGGTGCCTGAGACCTTTCTCGAACAGCACGAAATCAACGATCCCAAGAAAGGCATTGATGCCTATTTTAAGGCAGTAGCGCGCGAAGGCCTGGAGAAACGCCTGGAAAGTTTTGAGGCCTGCGGCAAAGCTGTGGACGCGGCAGTGTATTGGGCACGCCTGGAACTCGAACTTGATGTCATCACACAGATGGGCTTCCCGGGTTACTTCCTCATCGTGTGGGATTTCATTCGCTGGGCAAAATTACAGGACATTCCCGTAGGACCCGGACGCGGCAGCGGTGCCGGAAGTCTCGTCGCCTACTCACTGGCCATCACAGACCTGGACCCGCTGCCCCTGTCGCTCCTGTTCGAGCGCTTCCTCAACCCGGAACGCGTCAGCATGCCAGACTTCGATATCGACTTCTGCATGGACAGGCGTGCAGAGGTCATCAAATACGTCACAGAGCACTATGGCACCTACAATGTGGCACAGATTGCGACGTTTGGTGCGCTCAAGGCCAAGCAAAGCATCAACAGCGTGGGGCGCGTGCTCAATTTCCTGCCCTCCGAGACGCGGGAACTGACCAAGCTCGTGCCAGACGACCTCAACATCACGCTCAACAAGGCGCTCAAAGACGAACCCAAGCTCAAAGAAATCGTCGACTCGGATCCCCAAATCCACCAGCTCTACGATATCGCCACCCAGCTCGAAGATCTGTACTGCCAAACGGGCATGCATGCCGCCGGCATTGTCATCAGCGAGGGGCCGCTGTGGGATTATGTGCCCATCTTCCGTGGGGCAAACGGCGAAATCGTGGCGCAGTATGCCAAGTCCGAGGTCGAACAGGCGGGTCTCATCAAGTTCGACTTCCTGGGGCTAAAGACCCTGACCGTCATTCAGCATGCCATGCGCCATGTCAATCGAACGCGATCCCAGCGCGGTGAGCCCACTTTGGATATCAACCTGCTCCCGCTTGATGACAGGGGCGTCTACCAGATGATATCCAGCGGCAAGACGACGGGTGTCTTCCAGCTCGAATCTTCCGGTTTCAAGAAGCTTCTGATGCAGCTCAAGCCGGATTGCTTTGAGGATATCGTGGCGGCAGTGGCCCTGTATCGTCCGGGCCCAATGGGCTCAGGCATGAACGACCAGTTCGTCGACTGCAAGCATGGCCTGCGCGACATTGTCTACCCCCACGAACTGCTCAGAGACATCCTCTGCGAGACCTATGGCGTCATCGTCTACCAGGAGCAGGTCATGCAGGCCGCCCAAGTGCTCGCCGGCTATACGCTTGGAAGCGCCGACATCATGCGCCGTGCCATGGGAAAGAAAAACCCCGAAGAAATGGCCAAACAGCGCAGCATCTTCGTGGAGGGTGCCGCCCAAAATGGGGTCGACCCCCAACTCGGCAATGAAATTTTCGACATCATCGACAAGTTTGCCGGATACGGCTTTAACAAAAGCCACTCTGCGGCCTATGCGCTCATCACCTATCAAACGGCCTACCTCAAGCATCGCTATCCGGTAGAGTTTTACGCGGCACTCCTGACCTGCGATCGCGACAACCCCGACAAGGTGATACGAACGATCAACGATGCACGCCAGAATCGAATCAGCATTTTGCCGCCCGATGTCAACGAGTCCGATCTCGACTTCAGCGTCGTAGAGGGACGCATCCGTTTTGGCCTCGGCGGCATCAAGGGCATAGGCGAAGCAGCCATTGAGACCATCCTGCAGGCACGTGCCGATGGCAAATTCAAAAGCCTGTTCGATTTTTGCGAACGCGTCGACTCACGCGTCAACAAGCGCAGTCTCGAAGCACTGGTCATGAGTGGAGCATTTGACTCGACGTGGCCAAAACCGCTTCGCCATATCGGCGACATCGGCGCAGCCAGAGCAAGCCTCTTTGCGAGTCTGCAAACAGCCATGGAACGCAGCAAACAGGCACGTGAAGACAAGTCTGCGGGCCAAACCTCGCTCTTTAATCTTCTTGGCAAAGGCAAAGAGACGCCAGCACTTCGCGACAAATACACCGAAGCCGCGCCATGGCCGGAGCAGACGGTGCTTGAGAACGAATTCTCCCTCATCGGTTTTTTCGTCTCCGGCCATCCGCTGGATCGCTACACCCAGGAGGCGGAGCTCTTTGCCAATCAAACGACATCCAGCCTGGGGGCACTTTCCGAAGGCGCACGCGTCACCCTTTGCGGCATTCTCAAAAGTGTTTCTGTAAAAACGACGAAAACGGGCAACAAGATGCTTTTGGGCACGCTTGAGGATCGTTCCGGGCAAGTCGGGCTCCTCTGCTTTCAGCGAACGCTGGATCAAATCCCGCCAGACCGCTTTGAGTCGGCCAAACCCGTCGTCGTATCGGGCAAACTCAAATTCCAGGGCGAGGATGAGGTTCGAAAGCCAGAAATCATGATCGATATGGTCGAAACGCTCGAATCCCTGCGCACGACCCGCGTCTCCCGCATCCTGTTTATGCTTGATGCCGATGCACACGACGAAGCCGCAGTCAAAGCACTTGCCGGCTTGCTTCCCGAAGGCAGAAACGAGCCCACGGCATGCTACTTAAAAGTCTCGCTGGGCGAGGCCTCGGCAGAACTGCGCCTGAAACGTTCGGCGAAGCTGACGGATGACTTCCTGCTCCAGGTCGATGACATCCTTGGCATGGGCAATTATCAGCTTAAGTAGTCGGGGGAGTCAGCTCCCCCGAACCCCCTGCAATGCTGCGCATTGCTTTGGGTCAGGCACCTTTGCCTTTGGACACGAGCCATTGCCCCTTGTTTT
>WQTY01000288.1 GCA_009786045.1 Pseudomonadota bacterium
CCCGCCTCCCCCCTGCAAGCCTCTTCATTCATTAGGGGAGGTGGCGGCGGGCACCCTCCGGCGCTTTGCGCCACCTCCCTCAGAGAGGGAGGCTTCGACGAAGGGATTCGCGCATTGCCTGTGGATGAGGGGCAACTTTAACTTGTCGGTCTCGGTCAAAGACCTCCTATATGCCTATATCTGATGGCACTGATCCAATCTGCTCAATCCCAATCCGCCTAATCGAACTGTTTTCCTCTATAACCCACACACTTTTTTTACAGTCAGATTCGACGATGGCATTGCGACGGCAATCGTAATTGCATTCACGATCATTTCTGCATATTTTGCTGCAGGCGGCAGTCGTGGCCTGTCTTAAGGCTCTTCCCTTCAATTCCCCCTGAATTCTCTCTTCTTCGGACGAGTTATGTGGATCCTTTGAAGTGCCACTTGCGGTTTTGTCCTGATACGAAAGTTGGACAGTACACACAACATCATAGCACTTAAATCCTGGCTCATACTCAAGATTGCCAACAAGAGCATGACACCCGTCCCCCGCCCACGCTTGTGCCGGCATAAACCACCCAACCAACACTGCCATACCTGTCACACACAAAATCCGCCTCATCTCTGACTCCTCCTCATCAATACCGTTGCCTGATGACATCCATATGCCGAACAGCACTGAGCGTGGATTCATCATGCAAAAAGGCAGCCATCATCCCAGGGCATAGCACGCTACGCCCGTACAGTATGCATTCACCTCACACCCTGCAATGCTGCGCATTGCCTGTGGATGAGGTGGCAAAGAGTATCACTTGGAGCCACATACCGATGGCAAACAGGAGGCGAGGCGATTTTGACGGATGCCGGTGCCCAATGGCCAGGAACTCGCAGGTCTGTGTGTCTGCCCAATGGATGGCCCACCACCCAAGCGATACGAAGTATCGCAGGGGGTTCGGGGGAACTGGTTCCCCCGAAAAGCGGGGCGTTGCGGGGCGGCGTTTGAGCCCCGCAGAGGGGGTAGCCGCGTATCGCGCTCGCCGAGGCGGTGCATCGTCGTCGTCAGCGGCGTCGTTGTGGTCGGTCACGTACGAAGTACGCTCCCTTCCACGCCTCCCTGCTTCCTGGAATCTGCACCCTTTCGACGCCGCGACCCTGCCGTCAGGGATAAGGCGAGGGCGATAGCGGCGCAGGGGGCGTGGCCCCCTCAAAAAAAGCCCACATGTAGGCCTTGCGCAAGGCCCCCCTTAAAATAAAAGGCAGCTTTTTTGCGCTTCTGACGCAAAAATCATCATGAGAACAACGATTTTCGTCCGAAGGCCGCAGGCGCAGACCTGCGTGTCCACCCCCTGTCGTTGCCCTTACAGATTTGCCGGCAGTTCGACGAGAATCTCGCGCAGGGATTGCTCGATTTCTGCGGCGATTTCCGGGCTTTGGCGTCTGGCACAGTAAAGGAGCTGCCCCAGCCGTCTGTTGTCGTAGCGGAACAGCCGTGTCTCGCCCTTTGGGCTGGCATCGTTGTGAAGTTGCTCTGTGAAACGTTCTACAGCCAAATCGGAAATAAGGCAGAGGCGCTCCAGCCGCCGGATCATGGTCTCTGCCGAAACGCCAAATTGTGTCTTTGCCGCCAGGAGAATGTCGAAGTCCCAGGAATCGACGCGCAGTCCAAGGTTGGCGGCGAAGCGCCCAAGCATATCGCCGGGCATGAGGAAGGAGAGCGCCATATTCCTGGCCAGGCGATCTTTAAGCAGCTCCTGGGTATGGGGTTTTTCCCGGCAACTGAGGTCACGCAGAAACAGGACGATCCGCGCCAGCGCATAGGCCGCATAGTAGTTCTGCTGCTCTGCATCCAGTCTGGCCGACAGGAAGATGCAGGGTATCTGGGTCGATTCATCGAAATAAACAGCCAGAGGATGCGCTTCTGCCAGTTCCATGACGAAGACGCGCGCGCCTTTCGCCTCAAGGATCTCGGCCGTATGGATGTACACCGTATGCTCAATGCCCCAGTAGGCCCGGAGCCTGGTGGCCACGCGCTCGACGGCGTCATTGGTCAATTCGAAGGCATAGATCATGGGCGAGGCACACTGAGCCACCGAACAGCACAGACTCTGGAGCGTGCCATGGCAGCGCAGGATGGTTTCGATATGTGGGCGCAGACCGTGTTCGTCGATTTGTTTGGTGCCATAGATCGATGCCATGCGGCTCATGAGGCCGGAAGGAGATTTGGCGTCTATCTCGGCACTGATCTCGGCGTCGAGAATTTGGTCTGTCGTCACCTGCAGGACATTGCGAAGCCGCATTAAAACTTTGGCCGAAGGAAGATTTTTGCCATTTTCGAGATTGCTGAGCGGGCCCTGCCGGATGCCGATGCGTTGCGCCAATTCGCCCTGAGACAGATGGCTGCGCTGACGGTACATGGCAATCCGCTTTCCAATGCGAACTGCTAATTCTTTGTCAAACGTTTCAGAATCTGCTTTTCCACGTGTCATAATACAAAACTCCGTCGTACATTTCTTGCGACCATCGTGCTAGGAATGGGAATGGGATGGATGTCTGTAAATTATCTGTTTCCCAACGTCAACGCCAGATGAAAAGCAGATGCCATTTTCTGCCATGTTTTTAATCTCCCATCTTAACCAGACGCGCCATGCAGAATGTATCATACAATCCACTCACCGATGACCGGGCCACGCCGCGGCCTCCCGCCTCCGAGGCTTTCAATCTGACTTATGCCTACTACGGAGACGATGATCCGCGTGCCGTGGCAGAGGCCATTGGCGTTGAGCAGAGCATCGAATTCCCTCTGCCCTATGTGCGAAGCGCCGCCATTCTTGAACATGTCGTTCCGCAGTGCCTCAGCATCGATCCTCACCCGGCACAGGCATTTTGCCGAATCGTGCTCTCCTACAACCCGGCCGTGGCGGGCCCGGATCTGGTTCAATGTCTCAATGTTCTCTTCGGCAACATCGGCATGAAGGAAGACATCAAGCTCATCGGCATTGAAATTCCTGCCGGCATGATGCACGGCAGGGGGCCGCGGTTTGGCGTTTCGGGGATACGCTCACTGACGGGCGTGGGACCGGAAGCACCTGTTTTAGCCTCAGCGCTTAAGCCCATGGGGCTCTCCCCCAGAGCGCTTGCCCATGTTGCCGCCGATTTTGTGTCTCGGGGCATTCACGTTATCAAAGACGATCACGGCATTTCCGATCAGGCCTTTGCGCCGTTTGACGAGCGAGTCCGTGCGGTGGGAGAAGCCATCGGCAATGCCAATGCCAGGCATGGGATGCGCACGCTCTATGCGCCCAACCTCAGCGCCCCCATCGACATGCTCTTTGACCGCGCCCACATGGCCAAAGAAGCAGGCGCAGGCGCCCTGATGATTGCACCCGGACTCGTTGGTTTCGACGTCATCCGCGCCCTTCGCGCCGACAATTCGCTCAACCTCCCCATCCTTGCTCACCCATCCTTTCTCGGCCCCCTGGCCCTCAATCCGCGCCAGGGCCTGTCCTACGGCATCACCTTCGGGTGGCTCCCACGCTTCGCCGGCGCCGATATCACCATTTTTCCAAACCACGGCGGCCGCTTTGCCTTC
This sequence comes from Pseudomonadota bacterium, assembly GCA_009786045.1. Taxonomy (GTDB): domain Bacteria; phylum Myxococcota_A; class Bradymonadia; order UBA4248; family UBA4248; genus WQTY01. The sequence continues at coordinate 3,575 of WQTY01000288.1, forward strand.
GCGCAAGCCGATTGCCACAGCATCTTCGACGCCGCCCTCACCCAAGCCATGCCCTGCCTCCCCTGCCTGCCATCACCCGCCGGCGGCATGCGTACCGACAAAATCCCGGCCATACAGGCTGACTATGGTACGGCCGATTTCATGGCCCTCATCGGCGGCGACATGTATGCCAAATGGGCTTAATCGGGGTTTTAGCGACATGTATGCCAAATGGGCTTAATCGGGGTTTTAGCGGGCGACCGGGACGGTCGCCCCTACACGTTTTTGACCCACATATGATTTTTCATGAGGGGGCAACGCCCCCTGCGCCGCTATCGGCATGCAACCCCCCGTCGCCTGCGGCGCCACCCCCTTTGTGAAAGGGGGCGCATGCCG
>WQTY01000289.1 GCA_009786045.1 Pseudomonadota bacterium
CGGCCGATCCGGCCTCAGCCCTCTGTACATATGGCTGCCATGGCGAATTCTTTATCGCAAAGATCTCTTCACTCTGCCGTTCTTCAGCATCGCCATAGAGAAGACTCGTCGCATGCAGAACCTCCCCTTCCTCCGCCGAATCACGCGCTTCGGATGCCTCTGCCTGCTGACTCTGGGCGTCTTCCGTCACCAAAGGCACATCTATCCTGCGCCTCATGCCGCTCGTCAGCGCCTCTGCCGCAGCCATCACATCCTGCTCAAATGCCACGGTTTCGCGCTCGACGGCTGCCAGCACTTCGCTCGCTTCAAACTGCCCCGTCGACTGCGCCGCCTCGCGGGGAGAAGGTTCAGACACGGGCGGACGGATGTCAAAGTCCATCCCATCCTCCGAGACCGCCGCCTCGTCCGAAAAATGAACATAATCCAAGAAGTCCTGATCTTCATCGACCGGGCGCTCAAACACACCACTCACGATCGCAGGACGGTCATATAAGCCACTTGTCTCCACCACTGGCTCAACCCGCTTGCCAATGCCGGCAAAGAGAGAATCCAGACCCTCGTCAAAATCAAGCTCTCCGAACAGATCAAACCCCTGAGCATCGCCGGCGCGGGACTCCACAATGAACTGACGCGCCGCCCCCGAACCTTCCCCTGCACGAGAGGTTTCTTCCGTCTCTGGCGCGGCTTCCTTTGCCAGCGCAGCATCCACAACTTCCTTAAACGGGCGATTGATTTTGCGAAGCGAAATCAGCATCCCCGAAGCCTGCGACGAGGGACCGCCCACAAAAGGAATTTCCTTGCGCACAACCCCTTCACCCATATAGGTGATCGAGCCATCCGCAAGTTTAAATTCGAAATGCACCTCTGAACCCACAGGACGCGTCATCCGCGTTCGGATAAACAACCCCCGCTTGCTGATGAGCGGCGCCATGTCGCGTATAAGTTCATCCTGTGAGGAATACTTCAGCGTCGCCTTTATCATGGCAATTCGATTGGCTGTCACGTTCTACCCCTTTTCAGTACGGTCTTCATCAATTCACTGTCGATAAACAATCTACAATGTCTCCCTGAAAAACTCAAATCTTACCCCTATACGCCAGCTTCAATGCCGGACAAAAAAAATGCGCCCCTCTCGGGGCGCTGGCAAACACTGCAATCACTATTCGTCGTCTTCGTCCTTGGCATGCCCAAACGGCGACTCTTTGACGATCTTTGCCTCCAGATTGCCCGGAACATCCTCATAGCCCATAAATTCCATCGTAAAGATGCCCTGGCCTCCCGTCATCGAACGCAAATCCGGCGCATAGCGCTGAATCTCCGCAAGCGGACAAATCGCATGGATGATCGTCTTCTTGTGCTCAGGATCCATGCCCAGCACGCGCCCACGCCGTGACGTAATATCACCCATGATATCCCCCACCGAGTCGCTGGGAATCGTGATGTCCATCTTATAAACAGGCTCCAGCAGCTTCACACCGCCCGTCTCAAGCGCCGTGCGTATCGCCTTGCTGCCTGCCGCCTGGAAAGCAATTTCCTTCGAATCGACCGGGTGGTACTTGCCATCCACCAGCTCAACCGACAAGTCCGTCACCGGATAACCCGCCAGCGGGCCATGCTCCATTCGCGACATAATGCCCTTCTCCACTGCCGGAATAAACTGTCGGGGAATCGCACCGCCAACAATCTTATCCACAAACTTAAAACCTTCGCCACGGCCAAGCGGCATCGCATTGATGTAACATACACCAAACTGACCTGCGCCACCCGTCTGTTTCTTGTGTTTGCCTTCGACGTTCTGAATGCTCTTCTTAAGCGTCTCACGATAGGACACCAACGGCAATGACGTCAAAACCTCAAGCTTAAACTTGCGCTTCATCTTTTCGATTGCCATATCAAGGTGCTGCTGCCCCATCCCGCGAAGCGACAACGCACGGCCCAGCTCGTCGTAACCTATCGACAGCGTCGGATCCTCATCAATGAGCTTGTCGACAGCATTCTTAAGCTTGTCTTCCTCACCCTTCGTCTTGACAGAAAGATTAAACGACATCATNGGGGCAGGATACACCACAGACGCAAAACGAACACCACCCTCCATCCCGAGNGTGTCGTTCGTACGCGTATCCTTGAGCTTGGCAACGCTGAGAATATCACCAAACACACCGGAATCCACCGCATCACGGTTATTGCCGCGAAGCGAATACAGCGCACCGAAACGCTCAGACTCCTCGGTGCGAAGATTGACAACCGCACCATCTGCCGGCGCAGAACCATTGAAAATACGGAAAATCGTCTGCTTTCCTGAAAACTCGTCGATAAACGATCGGATTACAAGTGCCGAAAAACTCGCCTTTGGGGAACACTCGACCTTCTTCTTCGTGCCATCCTCCGCCAGAACCTCGACCAATGCTCGCTGGTGGGGATTAGGCGCGCACTTGACAATGAGATCAAGCAACTGCTCAATGCCTATCAGATTCGTCGCCGATGTAAAAAGCACAGGCACGATCTTGGCCGACTGCAAAGCCAGCGGCAACGCCGCCAAACACTCCTCCTTCGAAAGCTCCAGCGTCTCCAGATACTTCTCCATCAGGACGTCGTCCGTCTCCGCAATCGCTTCCGTCAAAACCTCCCACGCAGCGGCCACCGCATCCTCATACTCCGACGGAATAGCGGTTTCCTTATACTTCCCGGTTGCCCCCTCATAGACGTAGGCCTTCTCCTGCAAAATCGATATCACACCCTTAAAGGTCTCCGCCGCACCCATGGGAATCTGCAGCGGCACAGGCCTGACCTCCAGATCCTCCTTAATCTCCGCCAGGCACTGCTCAGGATTTGCTCGCTCCCTGTCCATCTTGTTGATGACAATAATGCGCGACAAACCCAACGCATTCGCCTCCTGATTGAGCCGCTCCGTCTGAACCTCAACCCCATCCGGCGCACTCATCACCAACACCGCCGTATCCGCGCCGCGAATCGACGTAAACGAATCATACACAAAGTTGCCATCCCCCGGTGTGTCGATAATGTTGACCTTCTTGCCCGCAAAATCACACCACGCAAACGCCGTCGCATTCGAACCGCCGCGCTTGACCTCCTCTGGCTCAAAGTCAAACGTCGACGTTCCACCCACCGTCGAACCAAAACGCGTCGTTACACCCGTCTTGAACAAAATCGCCTCCCCAATGGTCGTCTTGCCACACGCACCGTGGCCTACAAGCGCGATGTTACGGATGTCTGCAGATTCGTACGTCTTTGCCATGCTCATCTCTCCTAAGCGTTATTGGAATAGGCCGAAAAAATAACGGCACCCGGGAACGCTAGGCAATCTATGCTTTTGGAAATCTTTCGTCAAAGCAAAATCTCCTGATATGTACACACAATAAACCACGCCTGTAGGACAATGTAGCATATTGTGTCACTCTGCCCCACCCCAACCATGAAAACTCAAAATGCTCCAAACAGCGCCGTCGAGTTCTATTTTCATATGTGCTACACGCCATGTTGCTGGATCTGCACTCATGACCATCTGCTCACAAAGGTGTATACCTCATGCACAATGACACGCTCGCCATCCAACGCTGCCTCGATCGCGGCGTCATCATCCCTGCNCCCCACGCTGTCGTTCTCGAAGACATCAACCCCGAAAACATTGCCCCCGGCACCGTCCTCTACCCCGGCACCTGCCTGCAGGGACAGCAAACCTATGTCGGGGCCAACAGCAAAATCGGACAGGGCGGCGGCGCGCACATCCAAAATGCCCAGCTGGGTGCCAACGTGACCTTCATGCAGGGATGCGCCCGGGACTGTACCCTCCTGGATGGCGTCAGCGTCCGAAATGGCGCCGAAATTCGAGAAGGATGCCTCCTCGAAGAAGGCGTTGACATCGGGCATACCGTCGGCCTCAAACAAACCATTTTCCTGTCTGAGGTTGTCGCAGG
>WQTY01000290.1 GCA_009786045.1 Pseudomonadota bacterium
GGCTTCGGTCGTATCTTTGACCACGAGTTCATAGAGTGTGGCTGACTTGCCTTCTGCTGCGCGCAGGATGCGGCCGAGCCGCTGGACGTGTTCCCGTACGGAGCCGGAGCCCGACAGCACCACAGCAACGTTGGCTGCGGGTACGTCGACGCCTTCGTTCAGCACTTTGCTTGTGACGATGACAGGGTAGCGGCCGGCATTAAAGCCTTCGAGAATCTCGCGGCGTTCCTTGACCGGGCTTTGATGCGTGATGGCCGGCACGAGGTAGGAACGGCTGATGCGGTAAACCGTCGCATTGTCGGCAGTAAAGATGATCATGCGATCCTGCCTGTGCTCGACGATGAGGCGCTCAAGCAGTGATCGTTTGGCACGGCAAAACTGCGTGATCTCGCGTTGCCGGCGATGCGCACGAAGCGCCGCCCGCCCCTCGCTGCTTCGAGACGTCATGCGAAGAAACTCTCCCCACCCGGAGACCGTCCCCATGCGAATGCCGTTGGATCGCACGAAACGCAGATAGCATGCACGCGCCTCGTCATAGGCTTCGCGCTCCCCCTCATCCAGCTCAACCTCGCAGTCGATCACGTCATAAAGCGCCAGGTTCTCGCCTGCCAACGCACGAATCGACTGCTCATACACAATCGACCCAAGAAGCTGGCCATAGTCCAGTCCGGCTTCGCGTTCGGGCGTTGCCGTCAGCCCAAGGCGAAACGGCGCGATGGCGTGCTGAGCCCCCAGCGCATATGCCTGCGTCGGAAGATGGTGCACTTCATCAAAGACCAGCATCCCAAACCGATTGCCTATCCGCTCCATATGGATATAGGCCGAATCGTACGTCGTGACCGTCACGGGCTTAAGCGAATACGTGCCTCCGCCAATCATGCCGCACTCAATCCCAAAGGCGCGTTCGAGGTTCAGATGCCACTGCGCCACCAAATCGAGCGTTGGCGTCACCACGAGCGTTGGGCGCTGCTTTCGGACCATCGCCAGATGGGCCACAAAGGTTTTGCCTGCCCCCGTCGGCAAAACGACGATTCCCGCACCGCTGGCCTTCTCCCACGCTTCGACCGCCTCGGCCTGATAATAAAACGGCGTCCGATTTATCTGAAGCGCCAGCGAAAGCTCGTCATACTGCCGGGCCTCGTCGACAAAAACCACCTGATGGCGAGTCAGCGTGCCGATGAGACGACGATAGCACAGCGCTTGGGCACGGAATGCCTCCACGCGCGAATCCCACACGAAATCGGTCAGGATTTCCACCCCAAGCGCCCGCTCTGATGCCGGCACCTTCACTACCAGCGTACCTGCCTCAAACCGAATGTGCCACGTCCTGTCGTCCTGCGTCGCCTCTGCCATATACCCTATACCTCTATCACAACCTCACTGATGTCATCGCACCCCAGGCACAGCATCAGCAAACGATCAAACCCAAGCGCATTCCCGCTAAGCTTACCAAGCTGCGGCAGCGCCGCCAGGAGCATTTCATCTTCGGGCAAAACTTCAAGACCCATCGAAAGGCGTTCAGCATTGTCTTCGGCAAAGCGGCGGCGCAAAACCTGCGCATCATCAAGCTCCGCATAGCCATTGCACAACTCAATGCCGCACACATACAACTCAAAGCGCTCGGCTACCGCAAGGGGCGTATGCGCATGGCGAACCTGAGCCAGCGACGCCATGGATGTCGGATAATCGACAAGAAACGTCGGCACGCCCATGCCGAGCCTGGGCTCAATGTGATCCACCAAAACACAGTTAAACACGTCATTCCAGGACCAGTCCGAACCCACCCTCGATCCCGTCCTGCGCGCTGCTGCCACCAGCATTTCCTGCGACATCCCCAACGGCGAGAACCCTGCATAACGCATAAAAGCATCGTCGACTGTCAAGCGTTCGAAGGGCAGGCCGAGGGTGCATTGCTCAGACTTTTCTCTGGCAGAACTCCCCAGCGACGACACCCCAAGGCTACAGGCTACCGCCCGAATCAGTGCCTCTGTCTCATCCATCATCATGGCCTCATCGTACTCAGGATGATACCACTCAATGAGCGTAAATTCACGGCGATGCAGCGCCCCATGCGGCTCATTGCGAAATACCCGCGCCACCTCATAGACAGGGTGCCGGTGCTCAGAGAGCAGGATCTTGTGCGCGTACTCTGGTGAAGTCTGCAAATAATACCGCTCACCATCACAACAGGATGTCGAAAAGCTCTCAATGTAAGGATCCGTCGCTGTCGTCCGGCGCAAATACCGCGTCTCAATTTCCACAAAACCGCGCGCATCAAAAAAATCCCGCACCCCTCGCAAGGCACGCGCTCTTGCCTTCAGATGATGCCAACCCGGCACAGACATCTACCTCTCCTTTTAGCTTCTTTTTTTGTGGGGGAACCCGTTCCCCCACACCCCCTGCGCTGTAGAGACAAGGCATGCCTTGTCTCTACGTATCGCTTGTGGATGAGAGGCGACGTGTTTCGTTTTTGGCCTGGTGTCCAACATTCGCGAACGGGAGTGTAGGGGCAACCCTTGCGGTTGCCCTGCTCTGGGAGGTGGCACGCATTCAAATTCCCCTCCTTGGAGGGGTTCGCGCATTGCTTGTGGTGAAATAATATGCAAAGGCAGAGCATCTTCTGCCCCTCGCCGCTAGAGCAGGATGCGACGCCCGCCACCGGGTGCGGGTTTCTCCGGCTCCTTGGGCTTCGGCTTGGGCCTGGGAGCAGCCGGTCTGGGTGCCGGTTTGGGCTTGGGTGCTTCGACGACATCCGGCATGAGATCAAACTTCAGATCAGCCCCCTGGTCAATATTAACCTGAGCCACAACATCCTGATAGCCGTCCATCCGAATCGTCCACTGTTCCTCGCGCGGACCGTTCACGCGCTCCTCAACATGATAGGGTGTGGTACCGCGGAGGGACCCATCGGCATTATAGATTCTTGCCCCAACGGGCGTCGTCGACACGCTGAACTTCGTGCGGCTGCCAATCACCGTCCCGCCGGTGCCACGATGATGCCCCGCCCCAAGCCCAACCGACTCCATCAGGGCCTCGACCAGGAAATTATCGTCATCCGCCAGCTTAAGCCCATCGTCCATGGGCACCACTGCAACATGACGAACCTCCCCCTTCTCTTCTATGACCGCAACCGCACTCCTGCCATCAACCTTTGGACCCGAAGAATCCGACCCCTTCTGCAAAATCATCAACACCAGACCGACGATCATCAGCACGACAATCGTCGCCACACTCGATATCAGGATGATCAGGTTCTTGCGCGTCGTCTGAGGAGAACGCACGCGCACCGGCGCCTGCCCCATATGCGCCGGCACACCATTTTTAGGCGCCCCAAGCATCATGTGGATGTCAGAGATCGGCCCCACCACAAACTTGATGCGCGTCGCACCGATCTCGATCTGATCCTCGTGCCGGAGAATAACATGCTCCGCAGGATGACCATTCACGCTGGTCAGATTGTCACGGCTCATGGCAATAAGCTCGAACTTCCCCGACGTATACTTGAGCGAGATATGCCGGCGGCTCGTGTACTGATCATTGACGATGACCATGTTGTCCAAACCGCGGCCAATCGTCGTCACGAGCTTCTTGAGCTCAAAAACCACCGGCTCCGTCTCTGCCTGAAAGATGATAATGGAAGCACGAGTGACGCCGGGAATATCATCGCCCGATTGTGCCAAATTCGAAATCCTCGCGCTGGCTCTCATATCGTCCTCCATCTCCTGCTGATTAACCGACTTCCCAAAATCCACAGGGTCATCCCATTCACCGATGGGGGTCATCTCCGGCGCAGGCGCCTGCATGACAGGACGCTGGGACGGCATGCTTGAGTACGGATCGCCGCGGCGCTCCTTCAAACCCGCACTCCCATACGCCTCCTTCTGACGGTATATGTCATCGCGATTGGCTTGCCCATCGACATAGTTGTTC
>WQTY01000291.1 GCA_009786045.1 Pseudomonadota bacterium
TGATATTGCTGCGTTATTTCGTTCGCTGGAGCGCCGGAGGTGCGACGACGTGAATAACCGTCGGTGGAGCGAAGCGCAACCGGCGGATAATGCCCCCCTCTCTATCAGCCCCAGCGGGGCTGAACTACGACTCTATATGTCAAAAAACTGAGTAAATATGCCACTCAAACGACTTTGCAGAAGCCCTGGCAAATACGTGCACGGCAAACGCTATTCGGGTTGTACACACACCTTCGCAAGTGTATCGTAAGTAACGAAAATGGGGCATGGTCCCCATGGGGTAACTGTTCTGCGCGAAGGCAAGAAACTGGATCGATGATTTATGAGAGATAATTCCAGCGAATCAAAAACTGCCTGACGCAATGATCTGGAGGTATACGGTGAAATTTGAAGTACACCGACAACACAGGAATTTTATCATTTTCATACTCGCGGCTTCTGTAATCATTGGAATAGCCACGATTCTTGCCGGGGCATATCTTAATGCCGCTGACACCGTTAATTTTAAAGAAACAGCCATCGAAACTACCGCCACGATAACGGACATTCACACCAGCAGTCAGGGCGGCAACCGTCATGTATACGTCGCGTTCCATGCCGACAGCAGGGAATACAGAGGAGAGCTCGATTATCATCGTTCCAACATGTATGAAGGAGAAAAAATTCAAATTCTTTATGCTCCAGATAATCCTCGGAATTTCCGTTCCATCGAACAGGATGGAAAAAGCAATACAACTTCTGCAATATGTGGTTTAGTTTTATTGTTGCTTGGAGGGACAGGCTTAGCCTCTGTATCCAGGCGATATGCTTTAAAAAAGCGCTTGCTTCAAGACGGCAATAAAGTCATGGCTGAATTTCTTAAGCTGAAACACGGCAATACAAGTGTGAACGAAGAAAAAAGCCTCGTTTTAATATGCGAATATAAAAACAAAACAGACTCAGTTGTTTATACCTTTAAAAGTGAAGAATTTTGGATAGCGAACCATCCTCCGGGCAAAGAATTAAAAGGATTAGATGGCGCACTCGTTCCCGTGTATGTGAAAAAAGACGATTATTCAAAATACTATGTCGATATTGACAGCTTTTTTAATGCCTTAGGCAACAGAGACTCCAGGCACCAGGAAGACCAAAATTCAGATACGAACAGACTATCCGGCTAAACGCCAAATAAAAGCGGTGGCGTATTCGGCGAACGCCGAATAGCCACCGCCGCAGCCCGTATTCGTGCCGCAGGCCGAATAGGGCGCGCCTGCACGTACCCTGGACATGAACAAAAAATAAGGTCAAAAAGCTCATTTGCTAAAAATTTTCAAAACTCGGCGGTTTTGCCATCAAGCCCTTGACACGGACAACCACCAGCCTTAGACTGCATGATGGTATATTGCTGTGTTTTATGCCAACGGAACCTGGTGTGAACGATGACGAACAGGACGACACAAAAAGCGACTTTCTGCGCCGGGGTGATGCAGCGGTGTCTGCCCGTTGTGACCAGTCTGTTTCTGGCATGGACGCTGGTATCTGCTTTGCTGTTTGTCGCCCATATGCTTGACGATGCGCACGCAATATCAGACACCGGCCACATCGTCCACGTATCGCACGAACAGGCGCTCAGTGCTGTGCCGCATCATGGCCTGTACGAAGCGCACGACCATAGCATAAACGACCACCTGTGTGCGGCGGCAACCATCGCCATGATGTCCTCGCCTTTCGATATCGTTGTTACGCTCACGAATGTGACGCCGTTGCGTACCGTTGTGTCACAAGATGTACAGGTCAAAGCGCTTGAGACGGTCTATCTCAGCCATCGCCTGCACCACATTGCGCCCAAACAATCGCCGCCTCAGGCCTAATCCTCCGCAAACTGCTGACCAGTGTCGTTTTTTAAATGGGTGTAACGGCTTTTGCCACATCCCAAAACGTACATTCGCAAGCCACTGGCACGGATAAGTGTATCCTGTGCCTGCCAGGCATTGCGATTTGCTCAGGATTGCCAAGATGCGCCAAATCTTTATGCCCCTGTATGGCCTGGCCGTGCTGGGTCTGGCTGTCATTTGTGTCTCACTGCCCAAATACAGCCATGCCCAGGTCAGCGCGCCAGAATCTCCCCCAAACCTCGAAACCGTCTTCGTGCATGAGCATGAGGTCGATGCGTCTCAAACCGGCAGCACAGAAGAAGCTGATGCCTATGCCGAAGTCACCATGCCTGAGTCTCAGGAATCGGCCCTCTCACCCGAAGCGCCTGTGGATGCCTACGATTTGTCGCCAGAGGAACTGGAAGAAATCGCACGGGCCCTGGCGGCCGATTCGGCCACTCGCACGGAAACAGATTCCCGCGGCGACAGCGTTTCTGGGTTTGCCAAAACCATCGGCGCCGCCATCCAGAGCATGAACCCCGACATGGCCGTGACCATGAACTTCGCGCTTGCCTGGTTTTCAGAAAAAGAAAACCTGCAAATGGGCGGGCACGATCCCACCAGGATGGGATTCAACTTTCAGCAATTGGAGATGTCGATTTCTGCAAGTGTCGACCACTTCTTCAGGTTCGATGCCAACCTCGTATTTTCCCTCGCGGGCGTCGAAATCGAAGAAGCCTATGCCACCACCCTCGCCCTACCCTACAGCCTTCAAGTGCGAGCAGGTCAGTTTTTGACGCGCCTGGGCAGAATCAATGCCACCCATCCGCATGCCTGGGATTTTGTCGATCAGCCCATTGTCATCGGAAAGTTTTTCGGCTCAGAGTCCAACCGCGGCCTGGGTGTGGAACTCTCCTGGCTTGCGCCGCTTCCATGGTACACCGAACTCATCGGCTCAGCACACATGCCCACCGGCAATGCCACCAATCGCAGTTACCTTGCCAATTCAAGCGACATCCTCGGTGCTCAGGATTTCGTCTACACCCTCGCCCTGAAACAATTCTTCTCCCTTCATGACACGGTCGGCATGTTGTGGGGGCTATCCACGCAATTCGGCCCCAATGACACAGGCCATGGCAACCGAACCGACATCTATGCCACGGATCTTTTTATCAAATACTCTCCTGAGAGTGCGACCGAGGCCTTTGTGGCCCTGCAGGCAGAAGCGATGTTTCGCCTCAGGCAGGTTCCCAACGACCTGCTCTTCGACCACGCGGGTTACGCGCAGCTCATCTGGCAAATCAATCGCAACTGGGCCACGGGAATACGCGGCGAATGGGCAAGCGGCGTCAATGGTGACCCGCTCGATCCGATGTGGACGCGCGAGCGAGCGAGGATTGCGGCTCAGGGCACATGGAGCCTGACGCATTTTTCGCGTTTAAGGGCACAGGCCTCTGTCGATATCCCACGATGGCTCGACAAACCCATCTATGCCCTCATGCTGGGCTTCGAAGTCGCCGTCGGCACTCACCCAACGCACAATTATTAGTTTTTATTTTTTTTGTGGGGGAACTTGTTCCCCCACACCCCCTGCAATGCTGCGCATTGCTTGTTGGGTAGGGATAGCGCACTTATGAAGTTGAAACCAATCCATACACGAGCATCTTCTGGCTCAAGGCCTGCAACCATGAACCACAAAGCGAAAACAACTAAAGTGGAACACAGTCATGCCAAAACACTCGCCATGACAAAAATTCTCACCACCATATTCTGCCTGGGCACGCTCCTCTGGGGCTGTGCCATTGAAGATGGGCTGCCCTGGGGCAAGCTCTCGCTGTCGCTCACAGCCCAGGCCCCCTATACCGACGCCCGCTGGGACGAAAACCTCCAGGCACTTCGTACCACCGACGACGCCAGGGTTCGGCTCGACGACATCACGCTCAGGCTGACCCACATTTCGCTCTTTGGCAAAGCCGGGTCGCAAGGAAAAATATTCGATCCCAACAATCCCCCTCCGCCATACACCAACTGCCACGCTGGTCATTGCCATCGAACCGACAACGAT
>WQTY01000292.1 GCA_009786045.1 Pseudomonadota bacterium
CCGGTCGCCCGGTCGATGACAGGTTACCCCCGAAGCGGGGCGTTGCGGGGCCGGCGATTGAGGCCCCGCAAAGGGGGTAGACGCGTATTGGCCGCACGCGGCCAATAGCGGCGCAGGGGGCGTTGCCCCCAACAAAATCTGTCGCAGGGGCAGACTTGTGTGTCTGCCTTCGGTTGCTCTCCCGAAAGTTCATTTTGTTCATGAACAAACTGTGATAAACGCAGGGTTATCTTCTGATTTGTCGTGTGGCGCGTGGGCTTGACCTCCGAAGGAGGGGGGGATGGGTTTCCATTTGTTGGAATTTGCGGTTATAGTGCCTGGTTGGAAAGAGGGTATTGTGGGGGAATGACGAGGAATTCATGATGAAAATATCGAAAGGCTTGTGTTGGATATGGCTGGTGTTGCTGGTTCTGGTGGCTGGATGTGAGCAGCGCCGGCAGGCAGAGGTTGGCACGTCGCAGGGATTGGCGGAGCAGGCAGAACCGGTTGTGGCCAGTGCAGCTTTGGCTGCCAATGGTGAGGTGGGTGTCGATGTTGTGATGCGCGATTTGCGTCTCATGCGATATGCCCTTGTTTTCGTCAATTCGCGTTATGTTGAGCCTGAGCGGATCGATTGGCGCAAGATGACGGTTCATGCCATTGATGCGCTTCAGAATCGCGTCCCGGAGGTCGTGGCGAGGTTTGATCGCCGTCTTGACGATTCGCCTATGGCGCTGGATTTGCGTGTCAATGTGGCGAGCCGTGCATTTTCACTCAAAGAGGTCACGTCGTTGGCCGAGGCGCATCGTGTCAGCACTGAGGCGCTCAATTTTGTGTTGTCCAATCTTCGCGAGCCGCAGGATGCCGACGAGCTTGAGTATGCCATGATCAACGGGATGTTTTCGACGCTCGACCCCCATACGAATCTTCTGCCGCCCTACATGTTTGAAGATATGATGACGAGTCATGGCGGTTTTGCCGGCTGTGGTTTTGTCGTGGGTGTTCGCGAGAATAAGCTGACGGTTATTTCGCCGATGGAGGGGGCGCCTGCCTGGCGCGCCGGTATTAAGGCGGGCGATGTGGTGGTGCGCATCGACGATGAGTCGACTGAGAATATGCCGCTTCAGGATGCTGTCGACAGGATGCGCGGCGAGGCCGGTACGCAGGTGACGCTCTACATTCTTCGCCATGGCTGGCCGGAGCCCAGGCCGTTTGTCATCACGCGCGAGGTGATTCAGGTTGTCAGCGTTACTTCTCATGCTCTGGTCAANGAGGGCATAGGCTATATTAAGCTCAAGTCGTTTGATCCGACGACGGCCAAGGAGGTTCGCGAGCATCTTGCGGCATTGCATAAGGCCATGCCAAAGATGCGCGGTTTGATCCTCGATTTGCGCAACAACTCCGGTGGCCTTTTGAACCAGTCGATCGAGGTGGCCGAGCTGTTTTTGACGCTTGGCGATACCATCGTGACGGTGGAGGGCGAGGCCGGGACGGCGCGGGAGTCATCGCGCGCGCGCCGGATGGGGTTGGAGCGTGGTTACCCCATGGTCGTGCTGGTCAACGAGGGGAGCGCTTCGGCATCCGAAATTGTTGCCGGCGCACTTCAGTATCACAATCGCGCGGTGATTGTGGGTGAACGTACTTTTGGAAAAGGCACTGTTCAGGTCTTGAAGGAGAATCCTGATGGGAGTGCGATTAAGGTGACCTCGGCGCAGTATCTGACGCCTGGCGACATTTCCATTCAGGGGGTGGGCATTGTGCCCGATATTCAGCTTTCTGCTTCGTTTGTCGATGCAGAGCGAGGGATTAGCCTCGATACGGCGCGCCGGGTACGGCGCGAGGATAGCCTTGAGGCGCGGCTGTTGAGCGATAAGACGACGCAGCGAAGCGCCGTGCACACGCTTCGTTATCTCTATGCGCCGGCCAAGGAGGAGGAAGAGCGAGCCAAGGCTTTGGGGCTGACGACTTACGATTTGCGCTCGTCTGAGAATTATACGGAAGATGATGAGACGCGTTTTGCCGTGGGTTTTCTCAGGCAGGCCGAACAGGCAGCACGCGGTGCGCTTTTGCTGGCCTCGGGTGCATTCTTTGAGGACTACCAGAAACGTTACGAAGCTGCGGTTCATAAGGCCCTCAAAGCGCTTGGCGTTGATTGGACATCCCATTCGACAGCACCCCGGCAGGCTGCACTGGATGGCCTTGAGGTACGTCAGAATCTGAAATGGGGTCTTATCCTGGATGGTGTTCCGGTTGAGGCGGGCGCGCCTTTGGCGCTCACGAAGCGGGGCGAGGATTTGGTGTTGACCATGTGGGCCGAGAACTCGGGAGAGCGGGCGCTTGAGCGCGTTTCGGCGACTTTGGAGTCGAATAATCCCCTCTTCGATGAACGCGAGTTTGTTTTTGGAAAGCTGGATCCGGGGCAGCGGCGCACCTGGGATATCAAGCTCAAGGTGCCGAGGAGTTTCGAAGCGCGCGACGACGTGGTGACGGTCAACTTCAGGGTTCGTCAGGCCAGGGATGTGAAGCTTGGCTGGCTGCCGGTTCAGGATGCCTGCACGGGTGATGACAGATCGGACAACCTGGCCTGCTGGCAGCAGCAGGGCCGGTTCGCATCGCGCATTGCGGACGTTTCCAGGCCGGAGTTTGCCTATACCTATTGGCTGGATGATGTGGCCAGGGGCAACCGCGATGGCCTTTTGTCGAGGGGAGAGTCCGTCGACATGCATGTCTGGATAAGGAACATTTCCGAGACAAATTCCGAAAAAACGGTGGTGGCGATTGCCAATGAATCTGGAAGCGGCGTTTTGCTGCAGCAGGCGCGCGTCGTTGTCGAGGGACTGGCGGCAGGAGNAACAAGGCTTGTGACGCTCTCATTCGATGTCAGCAAAGAGCGGCCGCAGAAACCGCCTTCGAGGCGCCAAAAGCGCCATAAACCTTTCGATCCCGATGCGGTATCGCTCATTTTGTCGCTTACGGATTCGGCCTACAATGTCGAAGTTTCTCAGCCGCTGACGTTTCCTGTTTCAAGAGAACCTCTGGTGGTTTCCAATCCCGCATGGGTGCAGCATGAGGGAGTGTTGGCAGGGTCTTTGCCGATTCTCTCCCGTCCATCTGCCGATGGCGTGGCCCTTGGGGATCTTGGCGGCGGACGATCTGTGCGTCAAACGGCACTTGGCAATGGCTATTCGTCGCTTTGCTGGGAGGTAAGCGCGAACTGGGTTTGTGCTTTTGCGGCCGATGCCGGCATTCAGCTGGCCGCGCCATCTGCCCCGCCTTCTTCTATGGCCACCGATGCCCCTCGCTTTGCCATCATGGCACCGCGCGTCATCTTTGCACCGCGCGCCCGCACCGAGAACGCGCCGACGGCCACAATCCATGTTACCCTTTCGGATAACGAAGCGCTCAAGTCTTACGAAACCTATGTCTGGACACATAACGGCATGCAGGTTCAGGTCGAAAAGCTGGACTATGCGCAGCTCTCTGGCAAAACGAAGCAGCTGGCTGTCGAAGTGCCCCTCAGGGTTGGCGACAACAGCCTCGTGGTCGTCGTACGGAACAACCTCGATATTGAGACAGCGAGCATTTTCCACATCAATCGCCCGGCAGAGCCGCCCAAGCCAGCGGATTCCGCTAAATCAGCGGCTTTGCCAAAGTCGACGGATTCACTCCCGTCAAAAGACTGTACATGGTGCGTATATTGATGGGTGCACGAGGTGCGCAGATCGATTTTTGCGCACCTTGCCACATCCGTTGCCCAGCGAATTTATCGACAGGCGTCGAGCGCTAAGATTCTCTCGCATCGGCAGATGAAAATCCGTTACAAATTGCGATAGTTTTCGTCAAAAGTGATGCACTTCGCCCTCTGCCCACAAGCGATACGCAGACCCCTCCGTCGAAGCCTCCCTCTCCGAGGGAGGTGGCGCAAAGCGCCGGAGGG
>WQTY01000293.1 GCA_009786045.1 Pseudomonadota bacterium
TGGCCGGCGCTTTTCCCGTACCGAAGCTGGCGGAGTTTTTTCTTGGTTTTGAGAGTCAGCCATTAGACAACAGCCCCGCGGCAGGGGATGTGTTATCGGCCATTGTGGCCGCTCGCCGGGGATTATGCCGTCATCGAGCCATCGCCTTTGCTGCCATTGCTTCGGCCTATGGGGTTAAAGTGCGGGTTGTGGCAAACGAGGCACATGCCTTTGTCGAAGTATTCGATGGCCGAAAGTGGCAGGTTGTCGAGCTTGGGGGACGCGCAGAATCGTTGGTGCTGACCTCAAGCCATGCGCCAGAGGCCAGCGCCGTGGCACGAGCGAATGTCGATTTCTCGGAATCGACGCTCACCACGCAGATTCAAGCCAGCTTGGAGATGGCCCTTGCGGATTTCCAGGAAGAGCCAGTACTGCAGCATCGCGGCGTTCAGCGAAGATGCCATGAAGCCCATGGATTGGCGCGTTGGGGGTTGTTTGTGCCTGACGGGCCCCTCCCGGCGGCTTGGGTGAGAGATGGGGTGGTGCGGTTTGCCGGCCGGCTGCTGGATATGTCGATGCGGCCTGTGCCTTTTGTGCAGGCCGAGCTCGTGCTGCAGAACAGTGACGGCCGTTCTGTCTCCCTGGGAGAAACCAGAACGGATGCGCGGGGACGGCTTGAAATGCGTTTCAGGGTGCCGCCCGATGTGTCCGTGGGACAGCATACACTGGCGTTGAGTGTTTGTGGGTATTGGATAGCTTTTTAGATCATTTTTTTACGTGGGGGAACTCGTTCCCCCACGCCTCCCTGCTTCCTGGAATCTGCACCCTTTCGACGCCGCGACCCTGCCGTCAGTGATAAGGCGAGTGCGATAGCGGCGCAGGGGGAGACTTCCCCCATTCATAAAAAAAGCCTCACCCTGAGGTGAGGCTTTAGTGTGCACAAGCAGGCGGTTATTTAGCGCATGCTGCGTATTTCGAACACATATTCGAAGTGACAAGTGCGTTTGTGTCGATGGGCGGGTAAGCGCATTTTTGGTCGGCAGAATCGGTGGAGGTTTTGGGGAATGAGCAGTAGCCGTCGGGGTTATTGGCTTTATTGTATCCGCTCCAAATGCCGATGACGGCGGTTGAGGACGTGCTTCCGTCTTGTGCGCGCATGGTAAGGCTGCCGTTCCACTTGCCGTTGTCGATGTGGTCGATGACGTAGTCGCCATTCGTTTCATTAAGGATTGCTGACCCGCTTATCGAGACATTCGAATTTGCCGATTGCAGAGAGCCCAGGGCGGTAGCGAAGTTGAGTACACCGGCAATGGTGTTGGCCGCGCCGGTACACCAGCCAGTGGCGGTAGATGCATTGACGATGACAATTTGGCTGCCGTAGATCCACGATAGCCACGAAGGGAGACTAAACGACAAAGCGTTTGATATGGACTGCCCCAGTGTGTTGCAGTTGATCCAATAGGCAATGGCGGCAGGGAAGGTTGTTGCGCCGCCAGCGATACGCGGCAATAGAACTTTTTCTATGAGAAAGACGGCGATTTTTCCGTATTGCAGGCTGAGTTCGTGAGTTTCGATAGAAATGCGGTCGTAGCCATTGGAGAGGGAGCCGTTCCAACTGCCTTCGAGCAAGGCGAGTGAGGCGCCGAGGGCATTGGTATCAACGGGGAGGCGTCCGCAGTTGGGGTCGGTGCCATCGCAGCCGATGCGCCAGTAGACTGACAGGCCTGTGTAGGAATTTTTGCCGGTAAGCGTGATGGCGCCAGCGGACTGAATGTCCAGATCACCCATGAGTTCCATGGTTCGGACGAGTGAACGCAACTGGCAGGCAAAAAGCCCCACCTGACATCCTGTTTGGCTTGAAGTGACAACATTGTCGATGGTGTTTGCAATCAGGTCATCAAGATTAACAGCCCCCATGATCCAATCGACGACTGCCCCTGCCAGGCCACCGACAGCGGCTTTGACGAGCCCAATAATTTGGTCATAAATGAAGCGCCCGGGGTTGTCTGCGAAGTTTGTGACCATATTGATCATCTGCCCGACCTGACCGAGTGAGTTGACGATGTCGCCGAAATCGAAGTAGCTTCGGACGTGGTAGGTGGTGACGGGGTTGAGGCGAATGGTGTTGAGATTGATGATGGCTTCGATGGTTTGATTGGCGAGGATGTTTAGGCCCGTGTCGAGGCAGCCTGCGGCGACGACGGTGCCGTTTTCGGCATAGCCGTAGGCGATGAGGGAGTATTTTTGTTCGGTCGAGAGTTTTTCGAATCGGGCGGCTGAGTCGTCGATTTTGTCGAGGGGTTCGGCGATGGGTGGGTAGGCAGGGTCGAAGTTGTAGCAGGGGATATCATCATAGTCGTGCAGGCGGATGCTGTAGTGCCTGACGGGGGCCATGCCTGTATAGTTGGCATAGACGGTGAGATTGCCGGTTGGCAGGTCGAGGACGTTGATATTGAAGATGACGCGTTTGGGGGCATGTGAATGTTCGGCGGCGACAACGACCTTTCCGGAAGCGGCACCTGCGGTGAGTGTGATGGAGGCGTAGCCGTCGAAATCTGTGGTGGAATTCTGTGCCCGCAAGTTGGCGAAGTCACTGCCGCTGCTGATAGACCACTTGATGCGCTCGTCGGCGACACCATTGCCCATGGTGTCCTTTTCTGTTGAAACGAGCATGACTTTCAGGACAACGCTGCCTTTGAGGTTAACGTCCACGTCGGTGGCCATGAAGGGGACGAGCAGCATCGTGAAACCGCCAGGTGGTGGTTTAAGAGGGTCATTGGGATCGATGGGCTTGTCTTCACAGGAATCGTCCAGTTCACAGGGGTCTTCGGTATTGTTGTTGTTTTTCTTTGAAGCATCGTCGCTGCAGGCCACAAGGGCAAGGCAGAGGGCCAGGGGCAGGCCCAGGCGCAGGAATCTTAAAAATCGTTGCATCATAATGTCCTCATTGGAAGCAGCATCCACACGTTGAAGAAAAAAGCACATCCAATTGCCAAGAACATCTTATCAAATGTTGGTACAGCATTCAAATGGTGCTTTGTTTTTTGAAATGAACTTTTTTGTAAAAATATTGTGAAGACAACAGGTCGCTGCGCCTGTGATGTTGCCCGTGCATGGACGCGATAAATCGCGCTTATGCGGTGTCTTGCATATTCCGGCGGCGCCCCTATTTGCAAAGAATGGCGCCTCGTGTGGCACAGACTTGCCCTCCTCGCGTGACAGCTGCAAAAAGCGCTTCGTGCAGGGGTTTGTCGTGGAGAAGTGCCGCCATAAAGGCTGCGAAAGCGGCATCGCCCGCACCAACCGTGTCGATGATGTCGACCGGAATGGCTTTGGCCACCGCCTGTTTGCCCTCGCGAGACCAGGCGCGTGCGCCGCTTGCCCCCATCGTTTCGATGATCACTGCCATGCCGAATTGCTCAAAACATGCCTGTGCCACTGCGTCCCCTTCACCATCCGTCGATCCCAGAACTATCTGACCAACGCGCGGTGCCTCTTCCGAGCTGAATTTGAGGACATCGCAATGGCAAAGCCCCCACGATAAGAATTCATCAGCATCATGAGGCGGTCTCAGATTGACGTCAAAGGCGCGAAATCTCCCTCTGAAAGCATGCACAGCGCCACGAATGGTCTCTCGCGAACGCTCCGAGCGCTGGCACAACGTACCAAAGTAAATCATCTGCGCCTGAGACAAAATGCGCTCCGAGCGCGGGGAGAGCGAGATCGTATCCCATGCCGCCGGTGTCCGCAGCGTAAAATGCGTGTTTCCCAAAGGCCCCGTTTCAACCACGGCGGCTCCGGTCGGGTATGCACTCGATCCAAGCGCATGATCGATGCCAAGCGCATCCAGCCGCGCTCTGAGGCGAAGACCTGCCTCATCCTCGCCCACCGCGTTTACCAAATGCGCGCCAACGCCAAGGTCATTCACATGCCAGGC
>WQTY01000294.1 GCA_009786045.1 Pseudomonadota bacterium
GGGCCGTTTTGGATCGCCCGCTATTGCCCGCAGGGCAATACGCGGTCGGGCGCGGCTATCTGCACAGCAGATACGCCGCGCCTTTTATGATGGCGAAAATGCCCCCACAAAAAACCGTGTAGAGACAAGGCATGCCTTGTCTCTACGTACATGCCTTGTCTCTACGTACATGCCTTGCTCTCCGCAGGAGATTCGGGGCACTGGCTCCCCCGATTAATTCTCGATCATGCGCCTGAGGGCTTTGCCTTCTGCCGAGTCTTCGCCAACGATCGATATTGCCCTCTCAAGCGCGGCCCGTGCCTGATCCGGTTGCCCGTTTCGCTTGTAATAGCTGGCAATCTCCTTCCAGTAGGCAGGTTTTTGCAAATTCTCGTGCTCGGCTCGCTTCATGTAATGGATGGCCTCGGCATACTGGCCGCCTCTGGCCGCCAGCCGTGCTGCCATCGTCAAAACGCCGCCATGCCGTGGATATGCTGCCAGAAGGATATGCATATGGTGCCAGGCTTCTTCCAAATCGTTCTTTGCCATTGCCGCCCGAATCGCCTCAAGCCGTACACCAGGCGTTCGTGAATCCACTGCTGAGGTGCTTATCTCTGCCTGAGCCGGCTTATCCTCCGGCGATGTTGAGCCGGCCCTGGATGGCTGCCAGGCCTCGCTCGAACGCACTGGTCGTGTTCGCCGATTCTCTCCAAGTCTCGTGATCCTCTCCGGGGAAAGTGCATAGACTTCAGATTCGGCAGCCGAAAGCAAAGTCCCCTGCATCGCACTGCCCTCCTCCTGAGGCTCTGATGGCTCGGCAGGTTCTTGATTGCCGGCGTCAAACCCGGCAGGCTGCACGGCATCGGGCGCATCAGACTGTGCTGCATCGAAGGCATCGGCCTGAATAAATGCGACATTATCCTGGTTAGCCGCAACCTGTACAGGCTGTGGCCGGACAGCACTGCCGGTGGGTGCAGGCGTGTGACTCTGCGGCGGCGCTGCCAGCTTTTCTGACAAAACGAACCCAATGGCAAAACCCAAAACGATAAGCGTGGCGATGCCCACCATGATGGAGAGGCGCCGATGCCGGCGCCGGGCTTCCATCTGCATGCGGGACTTCGCCCGGGGCGGAAAAAAGCCGTCATCCCCGGCTTTATCAAAGCGCTTATCCGCAAACTCGTCTGAAACCGCTTCCGTGGCGCTGTCGTCGTCCGAAACGTCGGGCTCCTCGTCATCCGGGGTATCGACGTAAATATCAAAAGCAGCATCGTCATCGTCCGGGCCGGTGGACTGAACCTGGGCCCATGCCCCAAAAGACGGTGCCGTATCGGCAGGCTCAATGGTTCCCCAGGCATCTTCCTGAAAATCGCTCTGATCAGTCAGCAAAGCCAGCCTGACCCCACCAGCCGCATGCGAACTGACCGCTGCGGCCGGGTCCGGGCAGGCGCTGAAGCGGGTCAGCTCAAACGCCTCGTTTTCCTCGCTTTCGCCGTATCGAATGTCGCGATGGATATCAGATTCTGCCGTCACAATGCCCGCCTCAACGCCCTCTAAACGTGCACGGACCAGACCTTCGTCATAGGGAAGAAAGGCATTCGGAGGGATAAGCGAAAGTTCGCCGCTCTTACAGAGCTCCCCAATATGATGCATGAGACACGCCTCGGCACTCTCGTGAACCATCGTCTGCGCCGGCCTTGAAGGCGAATCCGTGCCGTTAAGTGCATAAAACACCGCACTATGGCTCAGCTCCTCGTCTTCGTCTTCCTGCGCATCCTTCGAATCGTCGGCCCCTGGCGAATCGCTCTGCGACAAAAAGGAGGAAACCCATGCCCCCAACGCAACTTCATCTTCGGGTTCACTCCCGCCTTGGATCAGGAGCTGCTTGCTGCAGAGTTTTTGAAGAATCTGAAGCAGGAGAACTTCATCAAAATTAACCGCATTGAGAATATCTTCGAGATTTCTGGCGCCATCGAACATCTGGACAATGCGGCGCACCTGCTTGGGGAGAGAGTCGGAAATTCTGGCATAGGCCGACCAGTTGACGGTCAAAACCTCCTCAAGCCTGTCCTGTCCCGTGAATATTTTACGAAACACCTCGGCGCTCTCAACGAAACCTGCCACCGCTTCAGCGACTTCCAGGCGCAGAGGCTTACGCTGCATCCAGTCAGGACGGGCTGCCTCGGGCACCAGACAGTGCGTTGCCGGAAGCAGCCGCCAGAGCGAACCAATCGCCGCCTGATTGCGCCTCTTGCCAAAGTCAATGCCGATAATGGCGCCATGCTCAAAGCAAATCGTCGCCTTATGCCCGCGGCCGTTCAGGAGCATCGCCCCCGAAAACCGCATCACGGCCAAGTCCTGAAGCCTCTGAATGAAGTCGATTTCATCGTTGAAGAACGCGGACAGCCCCACCATGCGTTCCTGAGAGCGCGCCACGAGAAGCGATATCTTGGTGATAATCTCGCGCAGCCGAAGCGGCTTGATGACGACATCGTCAATCCCCATGGTCGTCGCAAGGAGCCTGCTGTGAGGATTGTCTGGCGGCAGAAACGCCAGCTTCTCCGCCCTGGCAAGCGCCGGAGACTGCAACAGCCGAAGCGCCGCATCGTACTCGCGATTCGACAAATCCATGACGACACACGCCACCGCCCGCGTACTCTCCCAGGCTCCATCATATTGACAGTGGATAACGTCCAGCCCAACATGACTAAGCGCCGCCTCAAGCAGCTTCCGCTCATCGTCCTGACAACCCGCCAAAAGCGTGACATGTTCTGCTAACACCCCACAACCTCCTCCGAAGCAGGAAACGCCAACGGCCCAGAGATACCAGAAACCAGTGGGAGCTACAACCACAACTATGCGGACCGCAAAGGCAGACGCAACTTGTGGGGGCCACGCCTCCTGAGCGTTAACTTAATGGTGAATATTTAAGTTTGATTTTTCAGAACACCAATAATTCCTTTGCTAATTCGTTAATTGATAGCAGTTCCACAGCTTGAGCTCATAGCTCCTAGCTCGCGATTGAGAGCCGCAAGACAAAAGAACAATAAAGTTAATAATCAGATTAACGCCTATGGTGGCACGGCCCCTACAATTGCTCTCATATCTGGATTGAGGTAAGGCATTGCCAAAATTCTGAATTTGAACCATAATTACGGACAGAATTCGCGAACAGTGAACCTTTCGTTTCAATTTTCGTGGTATTTTCAGCACCTGTCATGTGAGTTGTATGCATTTCAAGAACTGCTCTCATTGCCAAAGCATCTTGTATCCTGTTGAGCGCAGGAAATTTGTAGATGCCCCACTCGCCCGGCTGCGCTGGTTTATTGCGTGGTTAGGTGTCCTAGCTTTTTTTACCTATATTCTCAGCATGTTAGGCGAAGCCTTCTTTGGGATATCGTGGCTTGTTCTGTTTTGGCTTTCCACTTTAATCACAGCCCCGATTGTTTTCTTTTTTCTATTTTTCAAAACCTGTCTTGTCTGCAGAATTTGCGGCGCCAAGCTGTCGGCGCTTACACCTATACCTTCCGAAGGGCGTAATGGCAGCAAAAACTGTTCTCATTGCCAAAGCATCTTGTGTCCTGTTAAGCGCAGGAAATTTGTAGGTGCTTCACTCGACCGGCTGCGCTGGTTTATTGCGTGGTTAAGTGTCCTGGCTTTTTTTACCTATATTCTCAGCATGCTAGGCGAAGCCTTCTTTGGGATATCGTGGTTTGTTCTGTTTTGGCTTTCCACTTTAATCGCAGCCCCGATTATTTTCTTTTTTCTATTTTTCAAAACCTGTCTTGTCTGCAGAATTTGCGGCGCCAAGCTGTCGGCGCTTACACCTATGCCTTCCGAAGGGCGTAATGGCAGTTCGAGAGGCCTGTCGTTCTCTCATGGATCCTTCACGGGCGGCTCACGGAGAGCCGCCGACGATTC
>WQTY01000295.1 GCA_009786045.1 Pseudomonadota bacterium
CCCCCGTGTAGGGGCGGTTCGCGAACCGCCCGGGCGACGCAGTCGCCACAGCCGGGCGTTGCGGGGCCGGCGACTGAGGCCCTCACTAAAATTCGACCCCAACCGCCACCTGGCCGTAAAAGTATCCCTTAAAGCCGCCTTCCGCACGGATGGTCATCACATCCAAAAGTGAAAACTTGAACCCCAAAGTCGCCATCACAAAACCAAACACCGGGGGTATCCCTTCGATGGATACGGCGCCTGGCTCGTGGGGGCATGTCTGAATGTTGGCGGCAGATTCCGCGCATGATGCCCGAATGGCATAGGCTTTACTCGTTCCCAATATCACCCCGCCCCAAAGGCCGCCGCCATAGTAAAAGTCCACAAAGTCGGCGATTTCCACCACATGATAGACCGCTGCCTCAAGGGCAATGATACTGTGGCGGTTTACCCAGTAGTCAGCCAGATGCGGCGCATCCGCGTGCGAATCCCTGAGCCAGAAGGCACTGCCTGTCCTGGTATTGACCCACGACAACCCCACGCGAAGCTCCATGGGAAAGTTAAACCGGAGAAAGTAATCAAGCGAAACGCCCATGTTGACGGTATCAGACCAGGTATTGCCATGCTCGGCAAACCAAATGCCAAATGCCCACGATGGCACGCCAAGAAAAGTCATGCCCAGCTGCATGCCATGCCCCTTCACGACGCTTTGCGATTCGTCCGCACCTGACGCGGCGGACCTGGCAAGGCGCCCTTTCGCGGATGGCAAGATCTCGCCTTCTTCGTCACTCGCCATTGCAAACTCGTCTCCTGCCCACTCATCCTCATCTTCCACAAACGTGTCTTCGGCATCAAACAGCTGAATGCGCCCGCCTGACGACGCCTCATTCAACGCTTCCTCGCTCTCCTGGCCAAAAACCGTTGTGCCAAGTAACAGCGTCATAAGAAGCCCCACAAGCCCTGCGCTTAGTTTTTTCATGACTCAGTCTCCGACAAAAATGCCAAAACCCACCACACGCCAAATGGCGGCGCGCAAAACACCTCGCCCTCTCCAGCCCACACCAGCCTCGGGCGCTATCCAAGTGCTTCGATGACCTGCTGGCGCGCCGAAATCGAATAAGCCTGCCTTGATGCCCCTTCGGCAATATCTTCGCGGCTTATCTCCCATTCAGACGAAGACGCCTGACCGGCCAGCATGTCCATAAACACAGACAAGTCGGCCGCGCCAAAATACACCGCCACACGGGCAACCCTCGACTGTGCACAAACCTCGCTCACCGACACTATTCCATAGGCGATTTCCTCACGCAAAGCACTCAAAAAGTGTGCCAGCCCGGAGGCTTCGCCCGTCAAGTCATACAACACACTCCCACCAGGCGCCACATGCATGGGACGCGCCTCCAGACTCAATACCTGCCCAAACAATGTCACCGCTTGCATCTCGATACTCCTCGTCTTCCAGAATATAACACCAAATGGCTGTCAATTAAAACTCAACACCATAATCGTCGAGCATCAACATCACCCTGTCACTCAATTTCACAAGCTTGCCCAATTTTTGCGTTTCCGCTATCGCCGCCTCAAGAAGGAACCGCATCCCAAGCCCCTCACCATGCGCCGCCGCACGAATCGATGCATTCAACGTCGCATTGCGAATATGGCCGCCAGAAAGCTCAAAGTTCTCGGCCAGAATACGCCAGTTCACATCCTCCTTCAACGGCGTCTTCGGACCAATCAGAGAACGCCATAGCAATATTCGTTCCTCCGCACTCGGCTCCTTGAAGTCGACAATATACCTCAAACGGCGCTTAAACGCCTCATCAATGCTCGTCTGAAGGTTCGTCGTCAAAATGCTTATCCCATGATACGATTCCAACCTCTGAATCAAAAAATTCACCTCCAGGTTGGCATACCGGTCATTGGACGACTTCACATCCGTACGCTTGGCAAACAGCGAATCCGCCTCGTCGAAGAGAAGAATCGCCTGCGCTTTGGCCGCTTCGTCGAATATTTTTGCAAGATTCTTCTCCGTCTCGCCCACGTACTTGTCGACAATTCGCGACAAGTCCACGCGATACAATATCTTCCCGAGCTCATGCGCCATGGCCGTTGCCAAAAGCGTCTTGCCCGTACCCGGCGGTCCCGCAAACAACAGCGACAGCGAGTTTCCATACGCGCTGCACTGACGATAACCCCAGTCTTCGAGCACCGTACGCTGGAAACGCGCAAAATCGAGGATCTCGCGCACAACCTTCGATGTTGCCTCTGGCAATATCACGCGCTCGATCGGAATATCGCTCAACACCACATCCGCCAGCGTCTCCAGGTCATGGTCAAAACACTGCCGAATCTCCTCCAGAATATGGTGCGACGCAAGCTTTGCCCCGGGTTCAGCCTCGCTGCGAAGCGCATGCGCATCCAGACTGCGCTGGACCGCCATCAAAATTTCGCCCACTGTCAATTGATAGTTGTTCGAATACGACACCGCCAAACGCTCAAGCTCGTGATCATCAAACACGCCCATCAGAGCCTCGCGCCAAACCTTTTCCTGACGGGCAGGTGCGGGCAACGGCACGTGACACTCGATGATGTCGCCAAAAATTCGGCCAAAAATCGACATATTCTGCTTCGAGGTCACAATGATGGTACCGGGATAATGCGCCACATGGTTCGACAGCGGTGGTGCAAGATTCTCAAGCTTGGACTCGCTCTGGCTCCCCGGCGAAATACCGTCAAAACGAAGCAGCAGCACCGCATCCAGCAGCAAAGACTCTCGCAGAATGTTGCAAAAATGCACCTCCACTTCCTCTTCGCTCAGCTTCTCAAGCTCCTGAAAAAAATCCACCGCCATCACTCGCCTGCCGAGAACACTCTGGGCATAGCTGCAAGCCGCCGTCCGCCGGCCGCTATGGCGCGCGCCCGTCAGCAATATCCGAATCCGGGGCTGGGCCATCAACCCCTTAAACTGACGCAAAAACTCCCGCGACAACGACAGCGCCTGCGGCTTAAGCGCATCCCGATACAAACGCATATGAGGCGACAAATTCGCACTCAAATCCGCATTGCGAATCGCATCGATCACGCGCTGGTCAATCCCAAGCTCTGCAAACGCACGCGGCAGCAACCCGGAAAATGAATACGCACGCTCTGGAATCAACAGCCGCATGCGAATCAGCTGGCAGCGATCGCTGAGAAACTCCATCCGGCGCTGTGACTCCTCGCGCGTAAAGCCACACAAATCACACAAAAACGACGCACGCGCCTTCTTAATCTCCGGATTGCCCCACGCAAACGCAAGCGCCCGAAACACAGAATCATCCATCGCTCCCAGCGCCACCACCATCAACAGCAACAGCTCGTCATAGCTAAGATCAAACGTCTGACGCAAACGCTCGATCACCAGCCTCACCCCCTCCTGCTCTGCCATATGGCGCACCTGCGCCAGCGCCTCAGCACTCGATACCATCGCCTCCATAATCGCTTCGTGCGTCGGCAAATCCCGGCTGTCAAAATAATCCTGATAATCGCCAAGCCGCCTCTGGCTAAAGGCCAAATCATCGTCTTCAAAGGCACGCGCAAAATGCGTAATGTCAATCGTGCGCCCGCCACCCTCCTGGTCAATCGTCGCACAACGCTCCGGAAACCGCCGCACGTAATACGAACACAACATCAAAATCAAATATCGCCAGGCATTCAAATACGCATCATTGAGCTGGGTTTCCATCTCAGACTGACTCATTGCCTCCCTCCCGCTTCCGCTTCCTCATCCGTGCTTCAACAGTTTAACGACTTTGACCTTTTCGTAAAACAAAATCCCTCGGGGGTGGGGGAAGTCTCCCCCTGCGCCGCTATCGGCACGTAGGCGGGCGAACACAATTCGCCCCTACATGCCGATACGCGTCTACCCCCTCTG
>WQTY01000296.1 GCA_009786045.1 Pseudomonadota bacterium
TAATGCTGCCACATGGCGGACCTTGTGTCCGCGGGAAACAGACATCGTAATCGGGATACCCGCCATAATCCGTGACGCAGCGTGCCGGAACGACCCCGTTCTGCGTGACATAGTTGCCGCAATCGACCTCCCTGATCGCATAGCTGTCATCGCCTTTGGCACAAATCGCCAGCGTCTCATCCCCCAGACAATGGCGCGACCCCACATCGACGAAAGCAAAACCACCACCGGCCAGTGCCTGACACTGCTGCAGCCTGGCAAACGGCGTTCCCAAAACTGTCAACCCCTCAAAACAGCGCAAACTCCCTTCGACTTCTGCCGTGCAAACCTGCGTACAATACCCAAGCTCTGCCAAACACGTCTCGCCTGCATCACAGCGCGCCTGTATGACATCCTGGCCATCACAGGTCGCTGACGTTGTTTCGTCCAGACAAAGCCTCATACCCGACTCGACCACGTGGCCTTCCCCATGCGCCACACAGCGCTCGACCCTGGAAACACCGGCTGCAGAAACGCAAACCGGAGAAGCGGAGGGTGCTTCGCAGGTTCTGGCACACTGGGCTTTGTGGTGGCGCGTCGCGCAAATGCTGCCTCGGGCAGTACAGTCGATGACACCCGGGCGCGGCTGAAGAAAGGCCATATCGCAAAAAGCCAGCGTATCACCGATGCAGGTTCCCCCTTCGCTGAATGTGTCATTGCAGGCCCCTGGCCAGGCGCACCCCACCAAACCGTAGCGATAGGTTTCGCATGTGGTTTCAAACCCGGTGAGCTCAAGACAGGAAGTATTCCTTACCCGATCCACATACACATCATCGATACTTTTGCCATCGGCGCCGCATCGGCGCGCAATGACATGCTCTGCATCACCGGGGAGAGTCCCGCCGCCATCCACGCAGGCGCCATCCACACAGGTCCCCCCATTGGCGCACACCGTAAACACCCACTCAGCATCCTGGCCGCATGTCTGAATCAACCCTTTGCCGGAACACTGCGTTGTCCCGGGCACACACCCCTGAGCATCCGGCCCCCCAGACAGGCAAACTGCCCCCTGAACCGTATTGACGCACCGCCTCCCCTCTTCGCACTCGGTGACCTTCCAGCGGCCAGACTCGCACGTAACGCGCTTCGCCGCATCCTCACCGCATCGAGCCGGTTCGTCGTCATCGCAGGCAGATTCGCCATGACATCCCGTCAGGAGAAAAACAGAAACAATAAGGAAACCATATAAATGCGGCAGGATGCGAGTTGATGTCATCGCTCACCCCCTCCATTCGTAAATGATGATATTCGCACAAAAATGGCCGCAATATGAGGCTCACACTCAAGTATCGGCAGGCCACCCGCCACCAGTACTACAAACTTAAACCGCGACAAGCAAGGCGTATCCAAAACAAAAGACACCGCAAATGGGTGAACACACAGGTTCGCCCCTGCGGAGTCGCCCCGGCAGTGTGGGCGCAGATTGCCAATCGTTGGTTCCTGGTCGTTGGTTTCACGGAAATCCTGCAGGGGCAGACCTGCGTGTCTGCCCCTCTTGCCCGAGAACTACTTAAAACACGACCCGCCAATGAATTCTCGGAGCAAAGACGCCTGCGGCACGTGATCGGGGTAGATGGAGACAATCCTGTCGATCAGCCGGCGCAAACGAATCGCCACCACCTGCGCCGGATGATCCTCGTCAACTTCGAGCAGATAACGCTCGGCATAGACCTTCAGCACAGACAGCTCATAAACAAGCGACGTATTAAACACAGCATCGGCAAGATCCTGATAGGGGAAAATATTCTTGATCTCGCCGCGGCGCACCGACGGCCAGCGCATGATATTGTCGGCAGCCGTAATGGCACGCGTATGGCGATCCCGCACGATACGGCGAAGCAGGCGCACATCAGAAGCACTGACACAGCTGGCATGATCCAATGGCAACACCGTCATGGGGTTGATAAAAATGCGGAAAACGCCTTCGCTCTGATCAACCGGTATGTCTGGGTTCAGGCCATGGATCCCCTCAAGCAAAAGCACATCGTTTGGCCCAAGACTCATCTCCGGCCCGCCGTTTGGATGATTGATGCCCGAGGCAAAATCATAGTGCGCAATGCGGATCGTCTCTCCATCGACGAGGCTTCGCAGCTGGCGGCCCAAAAGTTTGCTGTTGATGGCTTCAAAGGCCTCAAAATCATACTCGCCATGTTCGTCCCTGACCGTCAGCTCCCTGTCGACATAGTAATCATCCAGCGAAATGCACTTCGGATTCAGGCCATTAACCTGAAGCTGAATCGAGAGTCTTTTGAGGAAAGTTGTTTTTCCCGAGGAAGACGGCCCCGCAATGCAGATGACCTTGACGCGCTTCTCTCGCTGCGTAATCATGTCGGCAATCTGGTTAATGCGCTTCTCATGAAAACCTTCGCTGACGCGAATGAGCTTCGAGACATCGCCCGAGATGCAAATATTGTTAAATGCCCCCACGCTCTTAAGGCCAACGGCGTGCAGCCATTGATCATGCTGTTTGGCGAGCTTGCCGGGATGGTGTGTACGGGCAGATTCGGGCTTGACTTCATTAACCTCGTGGAAAAGCATGAGTTCATCGCCCTGAGCAGCCACACAGAAGGTATCAAGCACGCCGGCAGAAGACACAAGCGGCGTGATCTCAATGGCGCAGAGTTCCCCGCACGAAACAAGCGCAACAGAGGCACTGCGGGACTTTCGCAAGAGGAGCACGGCATCATCCCAGCCCTGCGCCATGAATCGCGCCTTGGCCTCCTCAAGCGAGCAATAGTCACGCCGAAAGACAACATCCTCGGCCACAAGCTTGCGCATCTCGGTATTCATGTTTTCAGCCAACGCCTCAAGGCTATACCCGGCCGTTGAATCGATCTCAAAGAGAAGCGCAGAACCGATGCTTGCACCAATGCGCAGCCTGACGCGCGGATCGAAGCGATTCGCAGCCTCAAGCGCCAGCAGGACCAGACTCTGACGATAAATCGTACGTCCCTCAAGGCAGTTGCGCGTCAGCGGCT
Source organism: Pseudomonadota bacterium (assembly GCA_009786045.1). Classification (GTDB taxonomy): domain Bacteria; phylum Myxococcota_A; class Bradymonadia; order UBA4248; family UBA4248; genus WQTY01. The sequence goes on from WQTY01000296.1 coordinate 3,018, forward strand.
CGGCCGTCCCAGACGTATACAAAGGACGGTTGAGTGACGTATGCTTCTGATTAAACAGCGCAGAAACAACATGCTCACCATGAATGGTCTTGGGCAAAATCGCCGAAAGCGGCGTGCCAATCCGAACTGTACGCTCTTCATCGCCCAGCCGTATGACGATATTGGAGCGGATAGACTGCGACGGCGCAGTGCAAATGCTCAGCAGCGCCTGAGAAAATTCCTCAAGCTGCAAATCCATCACGCGCGATACATTCTTCATGACTTTGAGCATGAAGTGAGGATGTTTGGAAGTAATCTTCACCAGACTGTCATCATCCAGACGCCCCGCCACAACCGCCTTCTCAGCCCGAAGCGTAACGCGCGACTGCAGCCAGCCCCACACGCCCCATTCCCCAAAGCCATTCCCAGGCAAAAGACGCCCAATCTCAATACTCTCACGCAGAACACTCACCTCCCCTTCAAGCAAAATGAAGAAACCGTGATGTGCACGGATCAACGCACCGTCGGCATAATGCTCAATCAGCATATTGGCCGAGATGGCCTCAAGTTCGTCGGGCGTCAGAAACGCAAAAATACCTTCACTCTGAAGCTTCGTCGTCACGTCGTGCATGGGTGCCTCCTTGGAATATGGGTGTCGCCGCGCATACCAATGCGGGAATCACCTATTTTAACCACTCGCCGGTGCTTTAGACAAGAGAAAGTGCGAGTGTTTCCAGGACATTTTCTGGAGGGGGCCACGCCCCCTGCGCCGCTGTCGCACTCGTTATCACTGACGGTCTATCGCGGCGTCGAAATGGTGCAGATTCCAGGAAGCAAGGAGGCGTGGAAGGGAGCGTACTTCGTACGTGACCGACCACAACGACGCC
>WQTY01000297.1 GCA_009786045.1 Pseudomonadota bacterium
CTCCGCTTCTCCCCCACCCTCATTGGCCTGACTGATCCCAACCACCCCGTCATGCAGGAAGAAATCTTTGGCCCCATCCTGCCCATCCTTTCCCTGACCTCATCCGACGCCATGGCCGAAGCCATGACGCGCATCGCCATACACCCCACCCCGCTGGCCTGCTACCTCTTCAGCGATAGCAAACAGGATTACCAGCGCCTCCAAAAACATGTTCAGGCAGGCGGAATGGTTCACAATGACGCCCTGATGCACCTCTCAAACGTTCATCTCCCCTTCGGAGGCATCGGCACAAGCGGCCACGGCGCTTCGCACGGCGAAGCAGGGTTTCTCGCCTTCAGCCACCTGCAAAGCAACCTGCTCAACACGCTGTCGATAGATATGCCCCTGCGCTACCCACCCTACTCACCCCGTACCTGGCGCTGGCTCAAACGCCTCATGCGCTGACAGGCAAGCTGGACGTTGTTTTTGCGCGCCCTATTTGCGGGGCGCTGCCCCTGCAAATACGGGCTGCGACGCTGGCTATTCGCAGGCGAATACGCCAGCGCAGCTTTTTGAACAGGATTACCAAACCATGAAACTGCCCATAAAATCACCACGATTATATATCACCAGGTTTTGCGAAACCATGGCAGAAAGCACCCATACCATCTCTCTCGACGAAGATAACAGGCGCTTTGTGCCCGACGAAGTTTTCGAAACTATCGATGATGCCCAAAAAATCATCGCAGCCATCATTGACTTTTATTCAAAAAATAATGCCCCCCTTATATATGCTGTCATGTTAAATGATGGCCAGCATATCGGCCATGTCCAGGCTGTTCCCATTCCAAATGGATGGGAAATCGGATATCATATTGCAAAGCCCTTTACCCAGAAAGGCTATGCCACAGAAGCCGTCAAAGCCTTTCTTCCGGCCGTCATGCAACATCTTTGCATTGCAAAAATCGATGGCCTCACCCACGCCGACAACATCGCTTCACGCAAGGTCCTGGAAAAATGCGGATTTGTGCTGGAATATGAAGGTATGGGATCATATCAGGGAAAGGAACAACCCATATGCAGATATGTCTGCCATATTTCAAATCAATGATGACATGGTGAACCCATGCCGAAATCATACATCTCATAATGGGTCGTCGCCTGCAGGGGCAGACCCATAGTCTGCCCTTCTGCACCATCTGCCTAGTACGCCGATTTCCACGAAAGTGAACCCAAAGCAAACCGCGAATCCCCGTCACCTGCCGTGATGCCAATCGGCTCAATTCTAAGATACGTTGTGAGGGGATCATCCAATGTGACATATTGCATAACATGTCTGTTGCCCCCGCCACTGCCATCATTGGAGTAACGCCTGCAACCCGATAGATCAATATATTCTTCAAGACTGGCTGTACTTACTTTAATCTTTCCATCAGCATTTGTCGACCAGTCATAGCACCTGAAGTTGATCCTTCCAATGCCTGCAGTCAATCCTGTCAGCTCAATAAACGACGGATAATTGGTGTTGCCAGTCAGCAGAAACACCTTGCTGCCATAACCATATTCTGGATCCTCCACGATGGCTGATCGCGCTTTCAAAGTTTGTTCACTATCGCTGATTTCAATGCTGATATCGGTTTCGTAGTTTGAGTTCACCTCCAGCTCATAGATCTCTATCCTCTCGTCATAGCGTCGTTTTTGGGGCGCTCTGAGCAGGATGTTGTCCACAAGCAGGGAACCAGTCTCAGACGGAAACATGGCTATGATATGTGGAGAACTGCTGCTGTTTGCCTGCCGAAAAGAAGCACTGTACGTACCCGCCAGGTCACCAGCAACCCAGCCGTCACCACATAGTGTGGAGGCATGCGTCAAATGATATGCAGGCACATGAGAGGCTATTGTCATACAATCCATATCCATCGAACTGCCGAAATCGAAAGTGAGAAATCCTTCATAATCCTCAATGTTTGGGATGGCCCCATAGTTAATCACCAAAGTATGATCAAATAACATCCCATCATCGACAACTGGATAACCGATCACAAGGTGTGCATTGCCAGAAGAGCCGGAGACGGTGATATCTCCGTTTTTAAGCAAAAACCTGTTGCCTGTGGCAGGATCACCAAAGACACCGATTCGATCTGCATCATATTGTGTCACACTTATCAGCGTATCAACACCGCGAATCCAGGCCGTTTGACCAATGGCTGCCTTGTCTGAACCTGTCAGCCATTGGCCATCCCTCGTGGCGTATTTCCACGTCCTTCCGCCATCGCCGCTGAACCCCATCACACAATAGCGAGGTGATGGAAAGTCCTCTACCGACATACCGACATAGTAAGTGTCCTCATAGGCATAGGAAAACTCGTCAACTTGCCCGCCTGCAACCCACTCAGACAGCGGTCTCGCAATATCCGTGGCACAAATGACTTTTCCCAGCAATTGCTCACTGGGCAAAGCGCACTCAGGTCTGTTTCCGCCAGACACCTGCACACGCCCTGACATCGAAGCAAATTTTGTGCTGCTATCATAATCGGCAGAGCCATAGCTTTCAATCACGCCACCTTCCAGCTGAACTGTCCCTTCGTTCGCACACTCCCACCACTGAAGAGAATTATCATCATTCGAACGCTCGCTGCAGCCTGCTGTCACACAGCCCAATACTGCCAAAAGCACTGCCATTTTCCGCATACACAACCCTCACAACGATGAAATTCAAAAACCATTGCTCACGCAGGTGGCATCCATTTCATCCATGAAACTGAATGCATGGGGCATTATTTTAGTACAGCACCAGACCATTTGCAAGTCAACGGCATGCAGGCCTGATGTAGGTTTGCATGCGGCCATTACCCCCATGCAGCATGCAGGTTTCGTCAATATCAGGTTGTATTTTCCTTGTGAACGCCGATTGGGATGATGTAAAAATGTCGGACTGAGCGCATGGTGCGCAAAAATTAGGAATATGCCATCCATACTATTGCAAGGAGAAGAATCATGACGAAAGTGCGACTGCTGCCCTACGGGGAAATGGCGGAAAAAGAATACGACGTGAGACTTGCCATGGAGGAGGCCTCCAGGTGCCTGCTTTGTGAAGACGCCCCCTGTTCCAGGGATTGCCCGGCGGGAACCGATCCCGGCAAATTCATCCGATCAATCCGTTTCAGAAACTTCAAAGGTGCCGCCAAAACGATCCGCGAGAACAATATCCTCGGGGCAGCCTGTGCCGGCATCTGCCCCCACGACCGCCTCTGCGAGAAGGCCTGCAGCCGCTGCGGGATTGATCGCCCCATTCAGATCGGAAAGCTCCAAACCTTTGCGATGGCACAGGAGCGGATTTTCGGCATGAAAATCTTAGAGGCAGGCGCAGACTGCGGCAAGAAAGTTCTCTGCATCGGCGCAGGCCCCGCCAGCCTGACCGTTGCTGCCGAGCTTGCCAAATGCGGTGTCAGCGTCACGGTCGTCGACGAGCACGATCGCATCGGCGGCATCCTGCGCTATGGCATTTCCCCCTCCCGCCTGAGTGACGAAACCATCGATCAGGATGTCGAGGTGATCAAAGGACTCGGCGTTAAATTCGAACTTGGACGACGCGTGCATGCCGACGAACTGGCAACGCTCAAACAACAATATGACGCTATTTTTGTGGGCGTTGGCCTGAGTGCTTCCAAAATGATCCCCAACCTCAAAGGTGCCTCGCTGGCAGGCTGCGAAACCGCCCTTCAGTTTCTGAGCCGCGCCCGCTCCAGTCAGGGCAAAATTGACGCACTGGGCAACGTCGTCATCATCGGCGGCGGAGACGTTGCCATGGATTGCGCCTCGACAGCCAAACAGCTCGGCGCCAGGAGCGTTTACGTGACCTTCATCGAAACCCTCGAAACCATGCCCGCGAACAAAAAGGA
>WQTY01000298.1 GCA_009786045.1 Pseudomonadota bacterium
CCGCCCGGCGGCCAATACGCGGTGCGGGCGCGGCTATCGGGAAACCCGATACGCCGCGCCTTTTATGTGAGGGCAGCTTTATTTTCTTTTTGTGGGGGAGCATTGCTCCCCCACACCCCCTGCAATGCTGCGCATTGCCTGGTTTTGGAACCCGCCATCAGCCAGCTCCTTAGAGGTCCTTGACACAACGCACACCTGCCGTAATGTCATCATGAGGATCCGACTGACCGCGTCCAAACTGTTCGAAAATTCTGACATTTCGTGCATCACCCATCGAAGGCCAGGTTCGCGGGTCACCACACTTGAGGCCAGGGACATACTTGCCAGACGGTGCACCCTGTACCCATTCGGTAGCATTGCCGCCCATGTCATAGGCCCCCCAAACGCTCAGATCGCGTGGAAACTGACCAACCGTCGATATCTCTTCAGCAAACATGCCATCCGCTTTTTCATTTCCCCACGGATAGTTCTGCACTTCTGTCCCCATGGCTGCCAGCAGCCATTCCTCTGGCTTCGGCAGGCGCTTACCCATGCTTTTGCAATACACTTCGGCAAAATCCCGCTCAAAGCGAGCTGGCATCAAAAGCTTGCCAGGGTCGTTTGTGACATAGAATCGGAATCGATCGTGCGTGCATTTGCCTGAGTCAATACATGCTTTTACCGCCCCAAACGTGACTTCATATGTATCAATATAAAACGATTTAAGCGAAATCCTCTTTAGAGACTGGCCATCACAATCGCTGGCTGCCAGTTCGCAGGGCACCCAGGCCTGAGTTTCTTTGCCAATTTCACCGACCAAAACCATGCCATCAGAAGTATCCAGAACAGGCGCTGATGACCCACCAGAGCCAATGTCGTGATGCGCCTCCTGACTTGATGCCTTACCTTCAGGATTGTTCCCTTCTAAGGGACGTCTTTCTGACAATTGTATGTTTGGCGCATAGGTCACACCGGGAATGCACTCTCCCTCCTCACATGCCATCGCTCCGAAACACCAGAAAACTAAAGCTGCTGCTAAAAATATTTTCTTCATGGTTTTCTCAAAATATTGATAAATGCATTAGGAAGCAATGGTTTATCTGGCCCTTGTGTCTCGCCCACACTACCATCGGGTTATGTTTGGAAACACTGAAATTCTGAGCAGAAATTAATCAAAACGGCTGATCCACTTCAGCGTCTCTTCGACGCCTTTAAGTGGCTCGAAAACCCGAAATAATCCCCCATTCCGATATGTATAGCCATCGAAACGCACCGGTTTGGTAAAACGAGCAACCATTTTGTAGCACTCTGGAACATCCCCCGCCATCGTATCGCCCAATTGCGGTGCCGATCCTGCCTGAATGACAACACCACCTGGATAGGGATAGAGCGTACAGTCGGGTTCGAGTGCTTCCTTTGCAGCGCTCAAACCGCCCAGTTCATTCAATACCTCTTCGCCCAGCACAGTTAGCCAGTTGACGCATTTAATGCGGTTAAAAACACCCTCGGTTGAACCCCTATATTGAACAGGCTGAATAATATTTAAACCCGGGTGACGCCGCAGTGTCGGATAGGCCCAAGGCTCAGCACTTAAACCATCTGTAATCACAGTGAATCCTGCTTGCCCATGCACTGGGCGGACTTTTTGACACCAACTGAGCACACCCTCGCACAGTGCATCGAAATGTAGCCCACCTCTGGAGTCGCCCACTGGCATGTAGCAATAATGGGCTGACATAGAATTTTTGTTTTCTGCTGAAACGGTGATGTAACTCTCCCAGGGTGTGAACCCATTATGGTTTCCAAAATCTGGATGTATGTAAGGCGTGAACAAACGGCTGCAGTACATTCTGTCGTTTGGCCAATCCCCGATTTTATCGCGTATCATGGCAAAAGGATTATTTTTTAGCTTCATGCCTTTTCCATTGATATGCTTTGGCGTGGCATAGCTGCAGCGTGTAATATGCTCACTGAAACGTTGGTAATAATCCTCCTGCAAGGTCAACATATCCAAGCGCAGTTGTTGGCGTGGCCTCGGTTCGACATACAATTCTGACCCGAGCCCAAACAGCACCCTGAGCCAGCCATTTGGGCTGGCAATGACCAGCTTATCAAGCAAGGCGGGATTGTCCTGGATGGCGCGAACTTCTTCTGGCGTTAACAGCATGGCGAGCATTTCCAAGCCTACAATGTGCCAATTGCTTTGGTCGATTTGTGTGGTCATTAGTCTTAGTCGTTCCTCGGCAGTTGCTTCGGCGAAGTATCTCCCTGAAGACGAAGAATCGGATGTCGCGCCACAATGGCCTGAAGCGCAAAAAGAACCACCTCAGCCAGCACTTCACCCCATGAGAGTGAGCTTTCTACGGTAAGCTGTTTTGTCTCTGTGCCTGGGAGGGCTTTGAGATCTTTCGTCACCCTGAGTTTTGGCACAGTCTCCGGTTTGGGCTTGGTTTTGCGATCATCGCAACCGCATTCTTCAGCAACATCAAGGATTTGCAAACCTTCTTTCGAGCCAGTATGCCTTTCTGCTATCGCTCTGTAGCCTTCTAGCCTTTCCGGATCCATATTGTCACCGCCGGTGGGATCAGTGGGAAATTTCACCTCGACGATTTTTATAATCTTTCCCATCGAATCGCGAAGAACGGCATCTGGCCGGAGCGTATTGGGTCGGATATAATTGTTGGTGGGAACATTTGGATCATTTTTGCTGCCAACCACTTCCCAATCATTATTGCGATCAAACGGTACTTCTCGCCAGATTTGTGCGCCCTCTTTGGGATAGCTGCCTTCGTAGTACTCATCCGCAATACTGTTTTTTACGCAATTCTGGCGCGTTTGCCCTCGTAGAAGCTCTGGTATCAGACATTCACAGGCTGCCTGGCAGATCCATTCGATGAGTTCCGCCTCTGATTTCGATGGTGTACCGGCGTAAACGTTCTGCGTCTGACGCTCTGTGGGCTTTGCCGCACAATAGTTTCCTTCCTGATACAGTCGCCCCACCGCCGTTGGCGTTAACGTCAAAACGGATTCGGGCGTACTGCCTGCAAAAAGTTTTTCAGCGCAATCGTTTGCCTCGTTTTCGAGCAGGTTGTGGTCGGCAGAGGGTTGGTTTGCACCCTCTTCTGTTGGCGCTTTACCTAGCCTTTGTTGCAGGCAGTGAATGTCTTCGTGTAAGAGCGCTTCGGGGTCTTCGGCGACTTCTTTCGAGGCGACTTTAACGCAGCTCCCACCTTCGGCACATGCCTTTTTGCCCTGCTTGGCAAGGTTTTCGTCGACCTCGACAGGTGCATTCGTAAGGCGTTTTCCGCCTGTTGCTTTAGAGGTTGCACAGGCCTCTTGGATGATGCTGTTTTTTGGCTCTGCATCGCCACGCAGAAGGGCTGCAAATCGTTTTTCACCTTCTCTAACCCGCGCTGTGCTCTGTTCTGTTTCATCGTCGGATTCGAAATCTGCTTTGCCAGTTATGTCAGCTTTTTTGGCTATTAAGGAGCTTTTCTGCGCGGAACCTATCCCACTGCGCTGTACCCCAACACCCGCGCTTTCGCGCTCCTGTGCGGCAATACCTCGTTGTGTATCGCCCATTGCCGGGCTATATTCACTGCCATCATTCTGTTTTTGTATTCTATTCGACAGTTTACGATCGTCGAATTCAGCATCACGATCTTTGTACTCCATCGACTCGATCCTTCGCATAGGGTTTCGGCACACAATGCTCAAGAGTTATATTTTATCGGCTTCTCGGCAGAGAAGTCAAATGTTGATTGCTGTCCCCTACCCACAAGCGATGCAACAGCATCGCAGGGGGTGTGGGGGAACAGCTACCCCACAAAAAAACCAGAAAAGCGGGGCGTTGCGGGGCCGGCGACTGAGGCCCCGCTTTGGGGG
>WQTY01000299.1 GCA_009786045.1 Pseudomonadota bacterium
CCCCCACGAAAAAATCGTCAAATCGGATTATTCCGCAAACGGGCTCAATTGTCCAGGAGCCATGTTTCCCAGCGCACAGGAAAGGGCGGCAGCGCTTTAGCACCGTCAGGGAGCAGCCAGAGCTGACCAAAGGAGAAGGGATCGGGCCATTGCCAGGTGCTGGTGGCATAAGTGCTGAAGCTGACGACATCGGCATCATGGATGTCATGCAGAATGGCGCTGAAGCCGATGCCATGGGTGCGTGGCAATTTTGTCATGTCGCTGACGCCGAAAAAGGCGGCCGGCAGAAAGAGCTGGATATGATAACCGTAGGGCGCTGGAGAGACCTGGTAAGTCGGGGCAGCGCGCCAATGCTGTTTCGAAGGGGTCATGTACACGAGGCAGCCATCGGCGGTGACAGCCAATCCGAAGATATCGGCGTCGATGTCGTGCCGGTAGGGATTGGCCTGGTAGGCTTTTTCATATTCGAGCTGCCAGGATTCGGGTGCGTTTCGCTGGANGCTTGGGCTTGGATTGAGATCGAACCAAATTTCGACGTGATCCAGGCGCTGAACGGCCATGTTCTCGCTGCAGGACACAGCCGGCGTTGGGGTAAAATCTTCGAGCCAAAACGACAGCGCAAGTCCGTCTTTGTTCCAGCGTGCCGCAAGATGGATAGGCTGGGAGCGCCCCTTTGCCGTGTCATTGAGCGGAAACTGTACGACATGGGGAGGCGGGGACGCGGTGTGGAGGCGTGTGCCCGGCGCAAAGGTTCCAAACAGCATGGCCGAGTCGTTTCGCCTGTGCAGGGCAGGCATAAAGTTGCCGGTGGGCAGCCGGCGGTAGGTGCGCTGCGCCCGTCGCGCCTGAAAATCGAAGTGCTGTACCTGGGCGGTGTGGGTGTTTGATTCGCGGGTTTCGATGGTTTGCCGCAGCGTGTAGGCATTCCAGGCGCCGTCAAGAAGGACATCGTTACACTCGTGAACGGCCCATGTGGCGACATCCCAGGATTCGCAGATTCCCATGCCCCGGGCGAGCGGGAGAAGCCGCTGGGAAAGCCGCCCCTCTGGCTGTTCCTGGCGGTATTCGTAGCGGAGGTTGAGTTTTCCGTCGTCTGAGACTGTAAACACGAGCACCGAAAGAAATGGCTTTCCGTCTTTGAGCTTTCCCCGCACCTGGGCCACCACCTCCAGTTTGCCGTCGGCGTTGGCATCGGAAAAGATGAAGTCATGCAGACTCAGGCGCGATTGTCTGGTGTAATTTTTGAGGGCTGCCACTGCACGCAAGTGCCACGGACGAAGGCTTGCCAATTTGGCCAGATGTTGCGCAGACAGCAGAAACTCGCCTTTGACGGCCTTTTGTGCAGATGCCGCCCTGGGCTTGGGTGTGGCCTGCCCGTCTGCATTGGTTCCCCTCGCGAACATGGGAAGATTGTTTGCGGAGGATGTCATGCTCGGGGCGATGGTTTGCAAGACGGGCGTGGAGGCTGCGGTCTGTGAAGGCTCAGCGGCGCCTGGCAGCAGGGATGCAAGGGGGGTCTGCGAAACAGAAAACGGCGTGAACGAATAGTCGGCAAACTGCATCACAGGGCTGGCTTCATCGCCATTTGCCCGGGCCAGGGCACCATGGATGGGAACCCACATCGCAAGACAGGAAACTGAAAGAAGAAACAGGCGTCGCACAAAAGTCATGACAAAGTAGAAGATTGGATAAGAGAGATGGCGTACTTGACGTCCACGACGGCACGTTTGATGCTGGTGAGATTATCCTGAGATTCGAGGGCTGATTTGGCCCTTTTCAGAATATCGGCAGCCCGATCAGAAATTTCATAGGGGAGAAGTTCATGGCTCAGGCATTCGTTAAGCTCCATGATGCTCTCGTGCAGCAGAGCATGCGCAACTTTGGATTCGTTATCGAGTTTTTCGGCCGCCAGATATTCTGCGTTTGCCTGCATCATGCGGTCGATTTCCTTAGCTGTCAGCTTCGAGGAGCGTTCGACGGTGACGGCATGAATCTGGCGCGTGGCCAGATCCCTGGCCGAGACACTGACGATGCCATCCGCGTCGATGTCGAAGGTGATTTCAATATCGACCGAGCCAGCGGATGCGGGCGCAATGCCAGAGAAGGTGAATTCGGACAAAATCTGGTTTTGACTTTCGCTTTCTTTTTCACCCTGCAAAACGACGATGCGCAGCGACGTCTGGTTATCGAAGGAAGTGGTGAACACAACAGCATTGGAGCATGGAATGGTGGTGTTCCTCGGGATGATGACGTGGAATTTTCCGCCGTGCACGGCAATGCCCAGATCGAGCGGTGTAACGTCAAGGAGGATGTGATCGTGAACCTGGTTGACCAGAGCATTCGCCTGAATGGCGGCACCGATGGCAACAGCTTCATCGGGGTTGATGTTTCGTGCTGGTGGTTTTTTGAAAAACTCTGTCACGGCGAGCTGTACGATGGGCACACGCGTCATGCCACCCACCAGGACGACTTCGTCGATGTCATCGGGGGTCATGTTGGCCTGTATGAGGGCAATCTGAGAAATTTTGAGCGTTCTTTTGACGAGATCAACCACCAGCTCATCGAAGTCCTCCCGGGTCAGCACGGCGTTGATGTGCATGGCATCCCCGCCAGGCGACATGCGGATGAAGGGGAGATTGATTTCTGTGGCGGTCAGTGTGGTGAGATCGCACTTGGCCTTTTCGGCGGCGATTTTGAGCCGCTGCATGGCCATGGGATCGTCCCTGAGGTCAATGCCATGCTGCCGGGCAAAGGACATGACAAGGTGTTCGATGATTCGGTTATCGAAATCCTCGCCGCCCAAAAAGGTATCCCCTGTCGTGGAGAGCACGTTGAAGACACCGTCTTCGATGGAGAGTATCGAAATATCGAAGGTGCCGCCGCCCAGGTCATAAACGGCAATATTAAGCCGCCCGGTTTGTTTGCAGCCGTAGGCAATGGCGGCGGCAGTGGGCTCATTGATGATGCGCAGGACATCAAGACCTGCAATGTGCCCTGCATCAATGGTGGCCTGGCGCTGCGCATCGTCGAAATAGGCGGGCACGGTGATAATGGCCTTGTCAACGCTCTGGCCAGTGTACTCTTCTGCGACTTGCCTCAGCTCACTCAGAATCATGGCAGCGATCTCGGACAGTGCATAGGCGCTGCCCTTCATCATGACCCGAACATCGCCGTGGGGCCCTTCGACGATCTCGTAAGGCAGCGTATCCATACATTGCTGGACTTCCGGGTCGTCGATACTTCGGCCGATGAGCCGCTTCGTCGAAAACACCGTATTGGTGGCATTGGTAACAGCCTGGCGCTTGGCAAGCTGACCGATGAGCCTTTTGCCGGATTCGGCAATGGCCACAATAGAGGGGGTCGTCTTATAGCCGGATTTATTCGCGATAATGACGGGCTTGCCATGCTCAACGAGAGCGACACAGGAGTTCGTCGTCCCCAGATCAATGCCAAGTGCGTATTCCATGGTTATGCCTTCTTTCTGATTATGTTTGCTGAAGCGTGTTAAAGGCGCGCGTCACCGCTTTGAACAACGTGGCGATGTGTGTCGAAAATGGCCCGACGTTTTTTCGAAAATACCGGTCGGGATGAAGCAACTTTGTGCGCCTCAGATAAGCCTGCTGAACGGTCATCTTGTCGGCATGATTGCCGGACATGCCAAGCAGGTCGTGCGGCGTAAGGTCGGAGAGACTGGCATAGAGGAATTCAATAAAGGCCTGAGCCTCCAAATCCAGGTCCAGCGATGAATCCAGCAGCGACGGCACGAAAGCCCGAAACGATGGCACGAGCCGCGGTGCCAGATACAGCGCACACTGCGCATCGTCGAGGCTTGCGACGAAGCAGCGTGCAGCCT
>WQTY01000300.1 GCA_009786045.1 Pseudomonadota bacterium
CCCCCTCTGCGGGGCCTCAATCGCCGGCCCCGCAACGCCCCGCTCGCCCCTACTTTGCGTCGTCGTCTTTATCCTTGCCGCCGCAGCAGCCCGAACAGGAAGCGTCGCCCTCGGCACACGCCTCGTCGCCGGAATTATCATCCGCATACAGGTCATCCAAAGCCTCAATGTACTTCTGGCAGGACTCGGGCAACTTCAACTCGTCGCGGCTGACGAGCTTGTAAACCTTCTTGCCAAGCTTGCGATAGGTCTCGTTGGCCTCGCGCTCACGAATGTGCTCCTCGACAACTTCCTTGCCCTTCTCGACCGTATCTTTGGCCGTCTCAACAACCGAACGCCCAATGTTCGTGGCGCTGCTCAGCAACGACGAAATCTTGCCCTTGAGGACATCACTCGTCGACTCCTGCTTCGTCTCTGCACCGGCTTCGCTTTTTACTTCGTTTTTCACTTCGTTCTCAGACATCGCTTACTCCCATGGTGTTCATGATGTTACGGTTCAGCGACCAACGGGTCGCGCTGCACGCAGGCCGAAGCATCGGCCTGCTTAATTTTCGCTATAACATTCCTATACATCTGAACGGTACGTTCGTCCAGCACAGAGACATCGTTCAGCGCCGAATTTATCGCATGACACGCATGGGCATATTCCCCCCGGTTGTACCACAACACAGCTGCCGCATAGGCATAGTCGTAGCCATGAGGCGCAGCTGCTTCGAAACGGCGCAGCTGCGCCAGTTTTCGATCCAAAGGCATCTGCGAAACCTCAACCTGCCACCGAAACATCGCCATGCGCTCCTCCGGCGGCTGAATCCGCTCAATCGGGAACTGCCCGCGGCTTATTTCGACCCAAATATGGCGATGCAAAAGACGGGCGATGCTCCGCTTATCGGCACGTAAAGCGCCTGACGCATCAAGAAGCGCTTCTGCCTCGCCCAGGGCCCGAAACGCTGCAACATTGTTGTCAATCTTCGCTGAGAGGGCCGGCGCATGCGCCGCACACAAATCCAGCACCCTCTGACGCCCTCCATCCCCTTTGAGCATGGCTTCCAAAAGTGCAAAGGCAGCCTCTCCTGCCCAATAATTTGTGCCCACCCCCCTGCTCACGGCATAATCCATCGAATTCGCATGAAACGCCTCCAGAGCCTCAGTCCAGCCTTCCCCAGGACTGGAAGCCAAAGACTGGAGCACGAACCAATCACACACGACCCGCACGCCCCCCTCATCCTCAAGCACATCCACAGGCGGACCAAACCAAACGGGATATACGCGCTCCAAAAGTGCCAGCTGGGCATCCAATGGTTCAAAATGAAGCGAAGACTTTGAGCTGTCCCGGCCGCTTATTGCCAGCCACACAAAGACAATCACAATGACGATGCCCAAGCCGAGCATAATACGCTTGCTGCTGTTCATACCTAATCCTATCGATTCAACATGCGCTCGCTGCGCGCAGCCGCCTGTTTGACAGCATCCGTCTGGGGGGCCCGGCGGGCATAACCCAGCGCCTCTTCGTACTTGTAAAGATTCGTACAGGCTATCGTCAGAAACTCATAAGCGCGCCCAAGCTGATCCGGGCTCACGGCTGCCTGCTTCATCTGATGGCCAAGAAGTTCGAGCTCTTCCCAACGGTGCCCGCGCGCCGCCACCAGCCCGCGCTCATAGATGCGCTCCGCCTGCAAATTCTTCTGTGCATCCCGCTTGCGATCCGGAGAAGAGAAAATTTCCCTCAACATACCTACGTTCAACATCAACAAATAGCCCGTGATGACAATCATGAACATGCTGCCTGAATACAATGCATACAACAGGAGCAGCACGGAAAACACAATGCTCACCACGCCCCCGGCACGAGCCGCACGCGCCGGCTTAAGGAATTTCGCCAGAATCCCTGCCATGAGTTTGCCGCCATCCATGGGCATAACCGGAATCAGATTAAAAATGCTCCAAACCAGGTTCACCCATATCATAAAACGAAAAAATGTGTTCAACGGCGGATGTGCTGGCAAAAAACCGGCACCCATCGTCATCTGCACCAGCAAAAATGCCCCATAGCTCACCCCGGCAAGGGCCAACCCCGACAAAGGTCCTGCCAGCGTGATGCGAAAGCCCTGACGCGCATTGGGCGATAAAGCAAACCGCGTCACACCGCCGAAAGCAGTCAGGACAATATCTGGATTCAATCCGTAGCGCCTGGCAACCAGAGCATGCCCGAACTCATGCACCAGCAGGCCGATGATCGCACACGCAGCAAAGATGAGCGATGACATCAGATCGCCAAGGCCAATCGTCAACACCACGATAAGCACCAGAAAGAAGGGCTGCATGGATACGGCTATGCCCTTGAAGCTAAACAGATGAAATGCGCCTCTCATCGTATGGCACCCACTTGTTACGCCAGGTGAAAAACACCCAGACCATGCCCTGGCACTGGCCAGGACGCATTCATGAATCGCTATGCACACAAAAGCAGCAGGCAAGCCCCGCCACAAAAAGGAACCGGCCATCAGGCAAATGCCCCTCAGGGGAAAACAGAATAATACCGTCTCCCATTCGGCTATTATGCCCACAGACCTGCGCAACGCCAAAAAAAAGGCATCGTCCCGCCAGGGAAGATGCCACCATACCAGCAACAGGTATAAACTAAGCCAAAGAAGTGACGTCCACTTTAACTTTTGCAGAAATCTCACCCGTGAGCTTAATCTCGACAGTGTGCTCGCCAATCTCGCGAATCGGCTGCTCAAGCACGATCTTGCGCTTGTCGATCTCGATGCCCTTGGCCGCCAGAAGATCGGCAATGTCACGATTCGTTACCGAACCATGAAGCTTGCCCTCCTGGCTGGCCGCCCGGCTGACCGACAGCGACAAACCATCAATCTGTGCCAGCTGCCCAAGCGCCGCCTTATGAAGCTTGGCCTTCTTATGCTCGACCACCGCCTTCTGGTGCGCAAACGCCTTGGCTCGCTGTTCCGTCGCCAAAACAGCCATACCCTGCGGGATCAAAAAGTTGCGACCATACCCATTGCTGACCCTGACGATCTCACCCATGTGACCAACGTGAGCCACATCCTCTAATAGAATCACGCGCATCTTAACTATTCTCCTAATGGCTTTGACTATTCGTCGTCCACGAGTTCGTCGAGGTCTTCATCATCAATTTCGACGTTGGAATAATCCGCCGTCTCGCGCGGTGCACAACTCCCCTCCGTCGCCGCCTCGACCTTACGCTTCTCGACGTCAACGTCCTCGCCAAGCTTCACCGTCATAAACTTGATGACCGGCTCAAGAATGCGAAGATTGCGCTCGATCTCCGCCACCATGTCGTTATACCCAAGATAACGAAGATAGCAGTAGATGCCGTAGGCATTCTTCTGGATCTTGTATGCAAGCTTGCGCTTGCCCCACTCTTCCTGCATCAAAATGTAACCATCAAGCTTTTCGATGATGGTGTTCATACGATTGACGACCTTCGTGCGATCGTCGTCGAGTACGTCCGGGCGAAGAATGAAAACCGTCTCGTACTCTCTCACTGTCTTAGGATGCTCAACCAAATTCGCCATTACATTCTCCCTATGGAACCGATTCGGCTTCCCGAAACGCTGGATCCTCACCTGAGGCCTGCCGGGAAGCAAGGAGCGTCGCGCCTTATACACACACACACACACCTTGCCAAGGCTTTTTTGAATGAATCCAACACGAGACAGTTGAACGAGAAATATATGAAGGAAAGTGTCGAATTGTGTCAGAACAGTGGTTGCCGGTTGCCAGTTGCCAGATTAGGGACACCGGACACCGGACACCGGACACCGGACACCGGACACCGGACACCGGACACCG
>WQTY01000301.1 GCA_009786045.1 Pseudomonadota bacterium
GCCCATGTCGAAGTCCTTGGCTTCTGGCGTGCCGACTACCTCAACCGGCGTCTCAAAGACCTCAAAATGGCCCCCCCCAATCTCGTCCTCGTCCTGAGCGACAAGCTCAAAACCGATAAACAGGCACTCGCACAAACCAACCTCTCCATCGTATCCTACAAAGTCACCCCCAACCCACAAGCCGTTCTCAAAGCTATTCAAGCCTGCGCTATCATCGAATAGCCCCCCTCCCTGCGGGCGGCTCAGAGGGCCGTCCCTGCCAAATCTGGCAATTGCCCCGCAAAACCGCATTGTTCCCATTGTAATCATTCCGAAAAAATGGCATGGTCGAACCGACGTGGTTGTTGTTATCGGAGGATATATGCTAAATCGATGCTTTGTTATGGTACTTTTCGTGGCCCTGTCGGTATTCTTTGCCGCAGGTTGCTCAACGGATACCCACTACGACAGCCTGAGCGACTCGATTGCCGTTGCCTTGCCAAAGGCTCCCTTCGATACGCAGGAAGTCACCATCCTCAAGCGCATCCAGTTTGATCGGGATCTCGTCCCTCTCAGCAATGTCTCTCTGGTCGAGGCATGGCTGAGCGCACCCGGCCTCGTCCTGCCCGATGCCGTGGGTAAACCCGACGCCACAGAACCCGTTGCCTTCGATCTTTCTCTCGTCAAATCTATCAGTATATCGATTGTCGAAACACCCAAAGTTCCCACCATCCTCTGGCTCAAAATCTTAAGGGCTCAGCCTGTCGAGAATGAGCTCATGTCCGAGTTCAATGTGGGGGATCTCAGGCAATATACCGACGAATATCAGCGGATAGAACTCGAAATCAAGCTGACCCTCGATCCCTACCATGTCATGCGTTTCTGGCGAGACGTTTGCGGAAACGTCGAAACCTGCGAGGCGCACCTGAAATTCTCCATGAACTTCAGGATGGACGAATAAGAGGGCTAACATTTCATCGATTGACTTCTGCCAGGCCATGCCATAGCATGCCTGATGTGTGTTTGTGTGCGCGGCAATGGCCAAAACCTCAAGCCATCGTTCGTGTTGTGTTCGTTAATCCTAACACATTGTCCGAGGCTCATGCGTCCTTCATTGCGCTTTGTTGTATTTTCCCTTCTCGCCACCTGCGCTATCGCTGCCACAAGCTGCCAGCGGACGGTCACCGAAAGCGGGGCGGATTCCGTTGGTGCCTATCTTCAATTCGTCGAACAGCTTCGGGCCTGTGCAGACAGTCAGGAACGCACAGACAAACGCACATGCGAGCCAGATAAAGTCTGGGACGCCATCGACGCCAAAAGCAAGCTCCTCTTTGTCGAGGCCTACGGCTCGCTTGCACGTATCGACCGCATCATTGAGACCTACTTCGATCCCATCGAACACAAGCATATGCGCGAACGTACGGGAACGAACGTCCTCAAAGAGAACGATATTCATAACGCCCGCGACCTGTTCCTCTTTATCTTTAAACCCGAGGCCCTCGTCTTTAATGACTCCACCAACTCCGGTCTTGAGTACAGGGGTGCAACCTCGCATAGCCCAAGCATGGTCGCTATCCATACCAACAGCCGCGAACAGGATTTCATCATGATTCGAGAAAGTGACGGCATCTGGCGCAATGCCAGTCTCCGAAACATCTTCGAATCCTCGCTCAGCCCCATATTTGCAAGCGAAAACGCCATGAAGGAATATGCAAAGGGCAACCTGGCAACGGAAATGGAGCGCCGAAAGAAAGTCCTCGACTACTTCCTCATACAGCAGGCAGTGCGAGCCAAACAGGCACAGGATTATGCCAACAAGGCAGCGCAATAGTCGTCCTTCCATGCCTCCCTTCTTTCAGGGCTTTGGCTATGCCAAGGCCCTTGTTTTTGGCGAATACGCGGTCATGCATGGCGCCCCGGCGCTCGTAGCTGCCCTCAATTGCCGCGCCTTTGCCAGGCTCCGAAAAAAACCGCCTTCCCCGCAGTCCCCCTTTGCGCAAAAACTGTCCCAAGCCGTCTTTGGCAAAGGGCCGCCGTTTGCAGAACTCAGGAGCGAGGCCTTCTGGGGTAAAAATGGTGAAAAAATCGGCATCGGCTCAAGTGCTGCCGCCGTTGTTGCCCTGACACAGGCCATGGCCAGACACGCACAACACCCATTCCCAACGTATCAGGCCATTCTTCAGGCCATTGCCCTGCATCGCTCCCTTCAGGGAGAAGCTGGATCCGGCGCAGACATCATTGCCGCTGCCATGGGCGGGCTCGTGCTCGTCGAACACTGCCCGCATGCCCCGGCGATCACAACGCTCCCCGCCTCCCTGCTCCCTCCCTGCTGCCTTCTCTCTACACCCGTCAGCGCACCCACCGCCGATTACCTGCAAGCCGTTGCACATGTACAGCACACCCCAGACTACCAGTGTATCATCGAAAACATGACAGACATCTGCCAGGCACTGGCCCAATACCTCAGAGCCGCAGCTGCCTCCCCCACCCAACGCCGCGATGAAACCTTCATCGAATTGCTCCGGGCCACCATCCCCCTGTTGACAGCGCTCTCGTCTGTCATTCATAAACCTGTTCTCACGAGATCTTTTCATGAACTGAACCCCATTGCCCAGGCCTGCGGCGTGCTGCTAAAAACATCCGGCGCAGGGGGAGGAGATATCCTCATGGCCATGGCCGACGACGACGAAAAACTCACCCGTTTCCTGCAGCGCATTCCAAGCCAGTCGGGCATTGCCCCGCTCCCGGTTCATATCCCCCCCTCACGCGCCTCTTCACTAACCTGCACCTGACCCGAATACGCCGCCATGCACGACCCAANCCCCGCCCCTGCCCTGACCCACGACGATCCGTTCGCACCCCATGCGCACCATCTCGAACAGGCACTCTCTAAAATCTACCTCATCCATACCATCGAAGCCCTTCTCGTAGCCATCACAGGCCTCTTCATCATCCTGTATTATCTGCCGCTGTCGGCCTTTGCCATCCTTCAGTGCGTCGGCTGGTGTCTGCTGGTGATCACCATCGGAAAGTTCATCCTGGACAAACGCCGAAAAAAAATACTCCTTCAAACACTGACCCAACTTGATGCTGCAGAAATCTCAGGCAGCAACTTCGAAGCATTCATTTCGGCACACCGCAGCCAATACGAATTGGTGCATGCCGCGCTGACACGGCTCAGCCGCACTTCCTCCATTCACTGACCGAAAGTTTTTTACCCAAGGCCCACGCCATGAAAGACTCCCTCATATACGCCTACGAATTCCTGGCCAGGGGCGGCATCGTCATGATTCCCATCGGACTGTGCTCGATCCTGAGCATCGTCCTGTTCTTCGAACGACTCATCGTCTACCGCAAAGCCACCAGGAATACTGCCCTCAAAAGCATCGCCATCCTCGACGCCCTGCAGAATAAACACTACGAGCGCGCACATGTCCTGTGCGACAATGACAACTCTCCCCTGTCCGCGCTGGCCCTCAAAGCCCTCAAGGCGCGCGGCCTCAGCCGCGAAACCATTCAGGGCTACCTCGAAAACGAAGCCAGCCAACAGCTCGCCCGACTCGAACGATCCCTCCCCATGATTGGCACCATCGCCACAATTTCTCCCCTCCTGGGCCTGCTCGGAACCATCACCGGCATGATCAAAATCTTTGGCCGCGTCTCAGACGAATTCCAGCAAAGCGGCGTGGCCGATCCGGGACTCCTCGCAGGCGGGATATGGGAAGCGCTCATCACCACAGCCGCAGGCCTTTGCGTCGCCATTCCGGCCTTCCTCGGACATCGCTACCTCAGCGGCAAACTCGACCTGCTCATCCTCGACCTCGAACAGGCCACCACGGGGTTCCTCG
>WQTY01000302.1 GCA_009786045.1 Pseudomonadota bacterium
TCCCTTCCACGCCTCCTTGCTTCCTGGAATCTGCACCATTTCGACGCCGCGACCCTGCCGTCAGTGATAAGGCGAGTGCGATAGCGGCGCAGGGGGCCCGGCCCCCTCAGCGCATAACATTGATGAGCAGGGGGATGAATGCCACGAGGATCAGCACGCTGCCTTTAAAGGCGATGGGCAGCAGGGAGCGTTCGTAGCGATCCCAGAATTTTTTGGGCCGATCCGGGGCGTCTTCGTAGGCGTAAGCTTCTTCGCCAACGACCCGGCGCGTGAGGATTTGGTTAAGAGAGACCGGGGGCGTGAGGTAGCCGAGTTCGAAGGCACACAGGACGACGATCCAGAAATGAATGGGCGAAATGCCGTTGGTGTAGGCGATTTGAGTCAGTGTGGCCGATACGAGGATGACGGCGCCGTAGGGATCCATCACCATGCCCACGAGCACGAGGATGATGACGAGGACGAGCATGGCCATAAACGGTGTGGCATAGGTTTGTGGGAGAAACTGGCTGAAGTTGGCGCGATCCAGGATGCCGCCAAAGCATATGGACAATGTCATGAGCGTCAGCAGGCCGCCGGAATAGACAGAGGTCGATTTGGCGGCGTTGAAAAGGCTGTCGATGATGCCATCGGGTTTGGGCGCGGGTTCCGACTTGCTGCTTTCGTCGCGCGTCCATTCTTTTTTGGCGCTGAGGCGGTCGAAGATGAGGAGCATGAGGAGGATAAAAGGCAGGAGGTAGGGGGCTGAGAATTCGTCGAAACCGGCACCCAGACCATATCGGAAGACCAGAACGACTGCGGCGGCAATGGCGACGTATGGGAGAATGGGCAGGCAGGCGCGTCCCATTTGGGGCATGGCAATGATCGGGTTCTCGCAGCGTATGGGGGCATGCCGCGTGGCAAAAAGCACGATGGCAAGCACGACAATGTTAACGAAAAAGACACTGAGACCGGCGCTGAAGAGCTCGGTTGTGGTCACGTCCTTATTGAGCGCAGCGATAACGACAACCAGCAGGCATGGACTCAGCACGATACCCATTGACCCGCTCATGGCGGACCCCGCAAGCGCAAGCGTGTCGCGAACGTTGGCACGTTTGAATTCGCGATACAGGATAGCACCCGCTGCGATGACAAATATGCCGGAAGCGCCGGAATAGGCCGTGGGGAAAGCAGAGGCTATCACGATAATGAACACCAGAAGCTCTGGCGAAAGTTTCCAGGGACGAATGATGGCCAGGAACTTGTCGGCGATGCGCGTGTGTTTGAGGATCATGCCGCTGAAGACGTACAGCGCCACATTGGTATAGAGATTGGCGTGCTCGGTCATTTGATCCAGATAAATGCCTATCCCGGAGAAGTGGCGTTCAATGACAAAGAAGTAGATGCCGCAGGTCCACGTCATGTACGTGTGCAGCGGTATGCCAAGCAACAGCTGTGAGAAGGGTGTCCTGTCAGTGCCCGAAAGCGGGCGCATCAAAAGCAAAACGTTGCAAACGGCCATGGCCAGGAAAGAGGCCATCCAATAGAGAGGAAGATCAGAGACGATTTCGAGTCCGGCCGACAGTTCCTGGCGATAAAGCGCGGCAAAAGAGGCCACAATGATAAGATTCCCACCCAGCTGTGCCGCCTGCGAGAGGCGATCGCCAAACCGCGTCTTCGGATTGCGAAGCGAAAGGTGCATGCGGGAAATCGTCGTGGCAATGCCGCAAAACATGAGGATGAGAATGAGGATGTGGCGGCCTAAGTTGACGGATTCAAGGGCAATCTTTCCGACAAACCGTTCAAAGCCGACAAACATGCTGAGGCCGCGCCCTTGGCGCTGCTGCACGATGTGCTCAAACTTCGCATGCCGCTCAACGCAGATAGCGGCCGCCGCAACGATGGCTTCATCACTGATCGAAGCCTCCTCTTCCCCAAACAAATCATCCAGAAAGTCATCCGAATCAGCCCTGGCTTCGGTTTGTGCAGGGGCATCCTCGGGTGTCAGGCTGCAATCCGGCACAACGGGGGGCTGGCGAAGTTCAGAGTAACCCGTCCACGTCGATTCGGCCACATCCAGAAGCTTGCTGTGAATGTTTCCAATGGTCGAAAACAACACGACACCCACCAGCAAAAGCGTGAGCGAAATCGTTGTAATGAACGTGAGCCATTTGTTGCTTGAAGAAGGCGTTGTCATTTTTATTTTCTTTTTTACGCGGGGAAGCCAGCTTACGCGGGGGAGCCAGCTCCCCCACACCCCCTGCGATACTTCGTATCGCTTGTGGTGAAGTGGCAGAGTGCATCGTTTATGGCCACATATCCTGCAATGCAGGCGCAAGGATAAATGGTCTGCATAATCTTGCAGCTCCGAAGCAAAGGAAACGTTGTGATTTAGACGTGCGTGTAGAATCCGGCACCCTCACCCACAAGCAATGCGCAGCATTGCAGGGGGTGTGGGGGAGCCATGCTCCCCCACATAAAAAAACTACTCGCGCTTCTGAGCACACTCGGGACGCGAGGCATCGTCCTTACAGCGAAGCCGCCGCATCAGCGCCAGCGCGTCTTTGTCATAGACTTTTTCGCTGTCACGCAAATACACCCGAACATCAAGGAAAATCTGATCGTAGCGTTCCCTGGCCGCCTTGTCGATATCGATCCAGTAGGATGACTTGATCGAGCTGTCGGCCTTGGTCGAAAGCTGCAAAACCTTGGCAAAATTATCCGCACCGTATTGACGCGATTTATCGGCAAACCCAGACG
Organism: Pseudomonadota bacterium; assembly: GCA_009786045.1. GTDB lineage: Bacteria > Myxococcota_A > Bradymonadia > UBA4248 > UBA4248 > WQTY01. Next base: position 2,737 of record WQTY01000302.1, read on the forward strand.
GAAACTTGGAGCTGTGAATGAGTATCTGCCCCGTCAGCTGTGCAATGGGGTAGCGAAGTACCCCGCCCTTGTCGCGAATGCCCTTTTCGAGCTCAAGCGGCTTAAAGGCCGTCGCGGGGGCATAGCAGATATCGGCCGCACCGTTATTGAAGATCCCGCCAAAGGTCGAAATATCGGCCGCCACCATCGAAGCGCCCACGAGCCTGACCATATGCTTGGCAGCAGCATCGAAATCGATCGTTGCAATGCGTTTGCCTGCGATGGCTTCGATCGACTGCCACGAACGGTCGCGCACCATGATATAGACCGCCCCCATGGGCATGATCATCGCTGTCTCATAATCCCCGGACTTAAGAAGCTTTGCTGCCTTGGGCTGCGCCAGAAGGGTAATCGCCTCACCCAGCAGCTCGTAACTCGGCAACGCCCCGAGTGCCTCAAGCGTCGAAGCGAACTTGGTAAAATTTCGTGCCCGCACGCCCGTGAGAAAAACAGCATCGCACTTGCCGGCTTTAAAATCTTCGGCAGCCGTCTTCTCATTCGTATAGGGCTTAAGCGTGAAATCCACACCCCAGGCCGAAGCCGCAACCTGATAATCTTTCATGGCAGCAAACGCATCGCCGTTTGCGCCCGACGGATCGTAAACGCAAAGTGTACGCGCTTCTTTTGCCTGGGCCGACCCCACACCCAGCATACAAAACAACCCCGCTGCCCCAAGTACTGTCCAAATCTTCCTCATGCGCTTCTCCTGTACCTGACAAAATCACTCATGCGTCATCGCCATGGGGATCCTCCCCAAATTCATCTGACAAACCCTCAGCTGCGTCTGCCCCGGACGGCAAATCGTCGGCATCGTCCCCAAGGCCATCCAGCAAATCATCGACCTCCGAGTCGCTCATGCTCACCACAACCGGTGTCTCGGACGGACACTGCAACACGAGGAACGGCGCACGATGCCCCTTGCTTCGAACCCAGGCCAAATCCGCCTGATGCGCGATCATATCCCTCGCATAGGCATTCAGCATGGCATATGACGCATTCGCAGTTTCAACCCGGGCGGCCTCCTCAATGGCCTGACACATGACATCCTGCC
>WQTY01000303.1 GCA_009786045.1 Pseudomonadota bacterium
GATATTGGCTACGGTGGTTTGGATCATATCTTCAGTCTCGGACGAAACGTCAACATTCTCGTCCTCGACACTGAGGTTTACTCCAACACCGGCGGACAGGCATCCAAGGCGACCTCGCGCGGCGCGGTGGCCAAGTTTGCAGCCGGCGGAAAGCCCGGTGGCAAGAAAGATCTGGGCCAGTTTGCCATGGCCTATGGCAACGTCTATGTCGCGCAGATTGCCCTTGGTGCAGATCGCAACCAAACCATCAAGGCTTTGCTTGAGGCTGAAGCCTACGAAGGCACCTCCCTCGTCATCGCCTATAGCCCATGTATCGCGCATGGCATCAACATGACCATGACACAGGAGCGCCTCAAGGATGCCGTCAAGTGCGGATATTGGCCTCTGTATCGTTTCACGCCGCAAACCGGCGAAGGCGGCATTCCATTCCAGCTCGATTCCAAGGCGCCCACCATGTCGTTTAAGGATTTCGCGCTGCAGGAAGCACGCTTCAGCCAGCTCATGCGATCCAAGCCCGAGCTTGCGGAGCATCTCTTCGCGCTTGCTCAGCGTGACATCGATCTGCGTCTCTCCTACTACGAACAGCTCACAAAGGTTTCGCGCCAGGTCAGCGAATAGTTCCTGAGCCGGTTCCAAAGCGCCGCCCCTGGGGGCGGCGCTTTTTTTGACTTCTCTGCATAGCCGCCGTTTTCCATGCATCTGTCTCTACATGGAGACCAAAAAGGCGTGAATCATCGGATTGGGCGTGTATACTGTGCAGCTGGGGTGCGTCGAGAGCAGTCCCGTTTTGTGTGTTTGAGGCTTTATGCGATTGAAAGTTGTCGTGATCATTTTGGTAGTCATAACCGTGCTTGCGGTGGTGGCATTTGCAGGCATGCTGACTTTGCAGTCTGTTGCAGAAACGAAGGTCAAGCAGCGCCTGGCGGCTGTTGCTGAACAACTTGGCTGGACGATGGACGTGGAAGGCATTGAGCTTGCGCCTTTGCGCAATGGTGCCTGCATCAGTTCTCTCAGCGCACAGGGGCAGCATGGCAGCCAATTTTCGATTCGCGATCTTTGCATCAACGATGGCCTGCTGTCGCTCATGGGTGATGCACCAACCGTTTCGACGAGTCTGGCACAGGCCAGTGTGCACTTGACCTACGACGATGTGGCAGCATTCGTGCAGCGTCAAACCAAAGATAAAGAAACGTCCGGGCGGGACACGGCAACGATATCAAAACTCAGGCAGGTGACAGCCGAAATGAACGTCGCGCGCTTTGACGTCACATTCGAAAAGGATGCCGATCGCGCGCAGCTCTCGGGCGAACATGCGCGCTTGCGTCTGGATCAGGGCATGGCGACGGCGACACTGATGGTCAACACAAACCTCAACCTGCCCTCTGCACCCCTAACCCTAAAGACTTCGCCCGCCTTCGAAGTGCAAGGTGACGTCGATCTTGGCACAAAATCAGGTCAGATCACGCTCAAAGCAACGCCTCCGCTCATCGTGGAAGCCGTGCGCAGCGAGGTTGGCATCGAAGCCAGCATCGCAGGGCTGAACCTCAAGGCTGCTGCTGAGCGCATCACCGCCTCGCCACAGGGCATCGACCTCACCTTCTCTGCACCGTTCGACTTCATCGCAAAGACCCACATCGTTGCCATCGATCTCAATTATGATCCAACACCCCGTGAAGAGGCTACCCTCAAAGATCGCCTGACGATTACTGTCCACGAACCAAGCCTCACGCTTGATGCGGTTAAACTCCTCGAATCCAAGCAATTTCAAGCGCTTCCCGGCGTCTCCGCGCTCATGGGCTACTGGCGCCAGGATGCGGGGAGCATCCTGGGCAAGGCCCCCAAACTATCCGTCAAACGGAGTGATCGAGAACCCAGATCGGTCAGAAACAGAGAACCCGCTAAAACGCCTTTCCCAAAAGAAAACCTGCAGGCCATGCAATCTGCTTTTGAAAAATTACAGAAACAGATTCAGGCACTCCCCATCATCAATATCGAACAGGGCAATCTCAACGTCGTTCATGGCGAATCCGTGTACGACTTTAAAGCCATCTCGCTGAGTTCGGCAAGCTTCCTCGAAAGCGACAGACGTCTGAAGCTCGATTTTAAAATACGCGACTCATACGCCAAATTTGACCTGTCATTTGACGCCGAACAGAGCTTTCCAAGCCTGAGGCTGCAGATGGATAATGTCTCGGCCACGGATTTCCTGCATCTCGTCAACTTGCCAATCCCCGACAAAACCTCGGGCGAGTTCTTCGGCCGACTCGAAGTCAGCATCGACGAGGAAAAACTCAATGTCGAGGGGAACATCCGCTTTGACAATTTTTCCCTGTTTCACGCCAAGATAAGCCCAAACCTCATCGAAGGCATCCAGGTCGGCGCCGAATTGAGCCTGCGCTACGTATTCGCCGAAGACACACTTATCATCGCCCCCATGTCATTCTCAAGCGGCCCCGTCACCATTTCCGGCCACGTTCGGGTCGCGGCATTGCGCACCCAACCCACCATCGATTTTGAAATCAGCGCACCCAATACGCAGTGCGCAGACATTCCAAAAGCCATTCCAAAAGGACTGCTTCCCACGATTACAGACCTGGCCATGGGCGGAACCCAGTTTTCCCCCTCCCTTAAGGGCCGCATTCCCTGGAAGAACCCCCTCTCGCTTTCGCTCTCCGAAACAGGCTTCACCAACGATTGCTTCCCCACCTCCGTTTACCCTTACACGCCAGAAGATCTCAATTCGCCAACTTACACCTTTACCACCGACTATACCTATTTCGTCGATGCCATCACCGTCGGCCCGGGAACCCGCGAATATCTCCCCCTCGATCGCATTCCGCCCTACGTCCAGGCCGCCATGTTCCTCACAGAAGACAAACGCTTCTACGATCATGGCCCCCTGCGGCTGTCGTTCATCGAACGCGCGATGCGGCTAAACCTTAACCTGCGCAGATACGTCTATGGCGGGTCGACGATTTCGCAGCAGCTGGTCAAAAACCTCTTCCTCGATCGGCGTAAAAACCTCGCACGCAAACTCGAAGAAGCCTTCGTGACCTGGCGCATGGAAATGGTCGTCCCCAAATCGAGAATCTTCGAGCTCTACCTCAACGTCATCGAATTCGGCCCCGACGTCTACGGCGTCGTCCAGGGCGCCAAATTCTATTTCGCCAAATCCCCCGAAGAGCTGACGCCGCTCGAAGCCGCCTACCTGGCTTCCCTCAAAGTCGCCCCCTCCAGAGGCGGACGCTTCTACGCCACCGGCTTTTCCGATAAAAAATGGTGGCACAACAGGATGCGTCAAATTCTAAAGATACTCGCAGAAAATGGCTATATCACCGCAGGAGATGTCGTTGCGGCCTACCCATGGATTCCAAAATTCGTTTACCCACCGCCAGAAGACAAACGCGACTATCGCAACATCTGGCTCGAAAATTATCGCCAATACCTCAAAACCGGCCGCCTGTCGCAAACCGACGACGAACCCCAGCCCCAGGATAACGCCGAATAATCGCGCGGGAGTTTCCCCGTTCCACCGCAGGGCAGACACACAGGTCTGCCCCTACCGTTGCTTTCGGACGAAAATGATTGCCCTTTGTGACGATTTTTTCATCACATAACCCCTTGGCTTGGCATTATTTATAAGGGGGGACTTGTGAAAGGCCTACATGTAGTTTTGGTGTTTATTTTGTGAGGGGGAAATCCCCCTGCGCCGCTATCGCACTCGCCTTATCGCTGACGGCAGGGTCGCGGCGTCGAAATGGTGCAGATTCCAGGAAGCAAGGAGGCGTGGAAGGGAGCGTA
>WQTY01000304.1 GCA_009786045.1 Pseudomonadota bacterium
CCACCACCTCCCCTTTAGGGGAGGCACGCAGGGGGGAGCAATGCTCCCCCACGAAAAAAATAGAACTCGACGTCTGTTATGAAAAATACCTCTCTCATCCTCTTCGTGCTCCTCGTGCTCGCGCTGGCGGGCTGCGGCCAGGCAACCATGACGCCCCACGATCGCCTTGCCCACGCCACCGATGCCTTTGCCCGTGCCGTTGTCGACCGAAATGCCGATGCCGTCTACGACTTGCTGCAAGACGACATGAAACGCCATTTTACCCGGGCTGAATTCAGGCCATTTTTCGACAACAACCTGCCCGACTTCGATGAATATGCTTCAAAAATGACCGCCGGTGCACAGCATGCCCGCATCGAAGCCTACCTTGGTGACGACCCCCACGCCAAAACCCGGCTGATTTGGCGCAGCGGGAAGTGGCAATTCGACGGCAATCCCGACGCTCGCCAGCGCCGAACCCCGGACGATTTGAAGAATCAGCTCAAAGACGATGCGCTCCGCGACATCCCCAATTTCGAAAAAGCCGTTCCCCCGTTCGATGCGCATTCTCAGGCAAATTTCCGTGCCCTCCTCTCCCAGGCGGCAACCGAAAATATCACCATCCTGGGGACAGAGGCGCGCATTGCCCTCGATAAACGCAACATCATCTATTTAGAAGCCACAAACGGCCGCTGGAGGTTACGCGGATGCCTTTCATTGCCCTAGACGAGCTTGCTGCCAGGCTCAATGCCGACAATGCTGAGGCATATCGCGAAGAATTTGGCGGAAAAGCCATCAACCTGGCCTTTCTGCACCAAAGCGGATGCCATGTGCCACCGGCCTTTGTCATTCCTACCGGCGATTTTCTGGCACACGCCATGCGTGCCCTTCAGGCATGCGACGATGTGTCGAATCCACGCCAGGTGCTTGCACACATGACGTTTGAGCCGGCTTTTGTCGCCGAACTGAAAGAATGGTTCGACCGCATGATGCCGTGCCGCCTGGCCATACGCTCCAGTTCGACCGACGAAGACACTTCTGCACACTCATTTGCAGGACTTCAGGAGAGCGTCCTCGACGTCGCTACGTTTCCGGCCTGTCTCGAAGCCGTACGCAAGGTCTGGCAAAGCTTTTACGCGCGAGAGCGCCTCATGTACCCGTCCCAGGCTCCCCTTGATGGCCCCATCCCGAGCATGGCCATCATCGTGCAGGTCTTCGTCGCTTCCACGGCGGCGGGCGTCATCTTCACGCATCATCCGCTGGAGGGAAAACGCGCTGTCCTCATTAATGTTTCACGCGGATCAGGAGCACATGTCGTCGACGCCACTGCCAAAGCCAGCGAATCTCTGTGCATCGTGCGCAACCCCAAAGACAGAACCCTGCTGCTGAAAACGAAAACACTTTCCCACCGCCAAATCCACGAGCTTGTCGAAACGGCACTGGCTGTCGAACGCCTGTTCGGCACCCCGCAGGATATTGAGTTTGCCTTCGACAACGACAACCTGTTCCTGCTCCAAACGCGCGACATTGTCGCCAAATGCCATGGCCCAGGCCCCAACCAGCTCTTCTCCAATGTCAATGTCGGCGAAGCCCTGTCGGGCGTTGCCACGCCCATGACCTGGAGCGTCGGAATGAGCTTTGCCAGGCACGGCTTTGAAACCATGTTCCAGGCCATGGGCCTGGGCATACCGCCGCACTACAGCTTTGTGACGACCTTCTTCGGGCACATCTACCTCAACATTTCCGAACTCGTCAGCGTCGCCCACCAGATTCCCTTCATGCGGCGCGACATCCTCGCCAAAATCTCCGGCATCCCCCAGCTGACCGATCTCAACTTCGACGTCCAGCCCCTCAGCCGCGCAAAGTTTATCCGCGAATTCCCCATCTCCGTTCTGCGACTGGCCAAAACACAGTCGCGCATTCTGAGCCTCTCCAGGCACGCAGAGGCCTTTGTCCGCACAAGAGACGCCTTCATGAAGCGCAGCATTGAGCACGCCAGCCAGGCCGCTCTCATCCAAGCCTTCGATGAACTCAACGCCATGTTCCACGCCTGCGGAAGCGACATGCTGTGTGCCGGTTCCAACTTCCTCGCTTCCTACATCCTCGTCTCCTGCACGCTGTCGCACATGGGCGAAGATGCCGCCGAGCTTGAGCCATACCTGTTCAGCGGTCTGCTTGATGTCCAAAGTGCCGAGCCGGGCCTGGAACTCCTCGATATTGCCAACGCTGCCAAACCCCACGCGCCCCTCGTCCAGGCAATTCTGGCTTTCGACTCATCCCATCCGGCAACAGACTTTCTCGAAAGCCTGCGCGCCCTTGCGGGCGGACAATCCTTCCTCGAACGCTTCAACGGCTTCCTCGAACGCTACGGCGCCAGGGCCAACCAGGAAGCAGAACTCGCCAATCCCCGATGGCGCGAGGATCCGCGATTCCTCATCCAGGTCATTCAGGGTCACCTGCGCACCGAACAGCACTCACCACAGCGCCGGGCCGGCCAGGCACAGCACAAAAGACGCAACAAGACACACCAGACACACGGCTACATCCTCCCCGGCCTGCGAATGCTCTTCAAACGCCTTCTGCAATGGGCCCAGCGCAATGCCCGCCTGCGCGAACAATGGCGCTCCTACGTCGTGGACTGCCTGGCCGCTTTCCGCCACTTTTTCCTGGCCTGCGCCAAACGCATGCACGCCGATGGCCTCCTGGCCCAACCAGGAGACGTCTTCTTTCTCTCCCTCGAAGAATTCCGCCAATGGCTCAATGACCCAAATGCCCTTCAAGACGCGCGCTTCCGGGTCGCCTTCAGGCGCGCACGCCACCAGGCCTTCCTCGAAGCCCCTCGCCTGCCCGACACGTTCGCCCTCCATCCCAACCTCGTCACATCGCCAGCCAACAACACGCCCGTCACCGAACTGCGCGGCATCCCCGCCTCCCCGGGCAACGTCCGCGCCCGCGTCCGCGTCATCCGCGACCTCGAACAAGACGTCCCCCACCTCGTACACGGCGAAATCATCGTCGCAACCTCCACCGATGTCGGCTGGACACCACTCTTCCTCCTCGCCTCCGCCATCCTCACCGAACGCGGCGGCCCACTCTCCCACGCCTTCGTCGTCGCACGCGAATACGGCATCCCCGCCGTCGTCTCCATCCCAAACCTCCTTAATACGCTCAAAACCGGCGACATGGTCACCGTCATCGGCCAAAAAGGCATCGTCCAAATCGAACACTGACCCAAAGCCATCGGCTTCTGAATCCTTCCGATTTCTTTTGTGGCGCCGCTATTGCTCGCGGGTGCGAGCAATACGCGGACGCCGCGCGGCTATCTGGCAAACGCCAGATACGCCGCGCTTTTCTTTTTTATGTGGGGGCGTAGGGGCGGCAACCTGCCGTCCGGCTCCCCCACACCCCCTGCAATGCTGCGCATTGCTTGTGGATAGGATGTACCCTGTACGGGCGTAGCGTGCTACGCCCACCGTAGTATGTCACACCATCTAAAGTTTTACGGTCGAACAGAGGATTTTCAGCATCACACCACAAAAACCATTGCCATGGTTTAGTTGAAACGGCGTAGTAGGACCAAACCCGCCTTGCACATCAAAACCGTTGCACAAAATGTCTTTTTATACCGAAGGCCGGCACTGATGCCATCCTCCCCGACAGGATGTCGGGGCGCCTCGGAACGACGACATGGATGTCGTCTCGACGAGGCAAAAGCGCGCGGGGGGCTTGCCAAGGGGGGCGTTCGCGCACACAACGCCCCCCTGGCATTGTGTATCGATAAAAAAGAAAATCTAATGATAAAACCAAGCAGCCTATGGCTT
>WQTY01000305.1 GCA_009786045.1 Pseudomonadota bacterium
GCTCGGGCAACACAGTTGCCCCACGGCCGATAGCGGCGCAGGGGGCGCGGCCCCCTCACCGAAATATCGTCTATTTTGCATTGATTCTCCTGGCATTGCAGATCACCTCAGGCTGCCGCCAGAAAACAGATGAAGCGTCTGTTTCTGCCCAGACCGTGTCACAGCAGATTCCAGACAAAGCGGCCATCGATTTTGCACCGCTGGGCAGCACAGAGTGGCACGTTTATTTTGATGGGCTTGGATTTGACATCGGCTCTCCTCAGGGCCAAAAATACCTTGAGGCGCGGGGTGGGTGGCTTGCGCCAGAATTTATCTCGCCAGAGCTTGCCGAACGCGACAGGTTGCCCTGGGCCAGGGGGCGCTATGTGCGCTGGCTGGCAGATTCGCAGGCAACGTTTCATTTTCCCTGGTTTATCGACCCGGACGACGACAAAATTGCCGTGCATCTGGCACTTCGCCCGAAGGTCAACACGAGCGCAGCCATTCGTTTCTACCGTCCGGCGGCTGATGGAAAAGAGGCCTGGTCCGAGCCCACGGAAATCGCGCTGCGCCCCGGATGGACCCAGTACACCGTCGAAATTCCTGTATCGCAGCTGGCCCCTCACGGCATGCAATTGATGCGCGTCTCCTTTGCGGGAACCTATTTTGAGGGAGACAACCGGGTGTCGGCGAGGTTCGTTCGCGTAGGCTTGGGACGAGACAGGGGTTCCAGGGGGGCGGGCGATATCCCTCCCCAGACGGCGCGCCATTTACCGCAAACGTGGCGCGTTCTGGAGGATGCGCGAGAAGGCTGGGGACTGGCATCTGGCGATGCCCTGGAGCATTATGCCATCGTGCCGCAGGGCGGATCGCTTGCCTTTTCACTCGCGCCAGGTTCGTATCTGCTTGATGAGGCCATGGTCGAAGTCTATGCCATGACAGACGAAGATCCGCACGCCGTAACGTTGTTGGCGTTGCCAATCGAAGCCGGCGAACCCTGGCGTGAAGTTGTCGTGCCACTGGAAGTGTATTCGGGGCGCGCTGTGAGATTGGGCTTACGGGTATGGCGTGAAACAGAAGGCGTCTTTGATGCGGGCGACAGCCCACAGCCCCTGGCCTATGTGGCGCAGGCAAGAATGACGCGAGACACTTTCGAGGTGTCGCAGACTGTTCAGGAAGCGCTGGGGCAGGATCTGCGTCAGATCGTCGTCCTGGCAATCGACAATCTGCGTGCAGATCGCCTCTTTGTCGCAGACAGGCGCCGTGCAACCCCGCAGCTGACGCAGCTTGCAGCGCGCGGTCTCAGCGGTCTCGCCATGGCAGACGCCCTTGCCAACAGTGCAGCCTCGGCTTCTTTTTTAACGAGCCTCCCCGCATCGGTTCACGGCATCATCGACGACACGGCGCACCTCCGCACCTCGCTTACGACCCTGGGCGAAGCCTTTGGCGCACTCGGCTGGAAAACGTACTTTCTGACGGGTTCCGCCCACATTGATGCGGCGCGGGGCTTTGCACAGGGCTTTGATGTACAGCGGCGCCTGCACCGCGAGGGTCTGGCATCGCCGGGTGAAGCGCTTGAAGCATTGGCAGAGGCGATGGCCCAGACCGAGGGCAATGGCCTCTTCTACCTGCATCTGGCAACCATGCGCCTGCCGCATCGCGGCCGGGGAGAAGCTTTTGCACAATGGGCTGTGCCTGGCTACAGCGGCGGCGTAACCCCCCAGGCCATGCAAAATGTCGCTGTCCTGCGCGACCCCACACCGCAGGATGCCGCCCAGTTTGCGGCCTACTACGACGCTGATTTGGCGCTCCTGGACGAAGCCATTGGCGAATTCGCCAAACGCCTCCCGCAAGATGCCCTCCTGGTCATCTATGGCACGCATGGCAGCTCCCTCGGAGAAACAACCCTTGGCTACATGCAGTCGCTCTCTCCATGGGAACTCATCGTGCCCTACCTCCTGTTTCGTCCCAACCAAACGCTTGGCGTCCAACACCCTGCCCTAAGCCCCGTCCACGAGATTTCAGCAGCCCTGCTCGATTTGGCAGGTGCCGATCGCCCTGCCAGCGTCAAGACCATCTTCGAGCCTCACCCAACGGCCCCGCTTGCCTACGGCGACGGACTCATCGCCACTGCCACGCTCCAGGACTTCTACCGCATGCGGCGTGAAGGGGTCGACACCCTCCTGCCATGGCGAATTGAAGACAACACGGCCCCCAAAGACGAACCCCAGCGCCGAATCACCAGGCGAGCACTCCGGGAGCAAATCACCCGCGCCCTCTCTGGAAACTAGCGTTCTTTTTTATGGCCACATACCTCGCATGGCAGGCAAAGGGAAACAATCCGCTGAAACGGGACACTTGTGAACGCCATGGTGGGGTTAATTGTCCCCATTCCCCTTGACCCAGTCTATAAAATCGTGCATCCTTTCGCCACAGCCTGGGTCAAGAGCCCCCAGGCGAAGTCTTTATCGACGGAGAGCGTATGACAAGGCAGGGACGATTTCCCGATCTCATCCAACCGACAAAGATCTCCTATCTGGACGGAAAGCCTACGACGATCCACCTTCGAAAGTGCCGCATCGTCACGCAGCAGAAGATAAACCGCCGCGAATGGATTTTTGAGCACGGCCTGATCACTGTCGGATCGATGGACGACAACAACCTCGTCATCCAGGATGAAACCGTGAGCCGTATCCACGCTCAGGTCATCCAGGAAGATGATGCCTATGTCATCCGCGACCTTGATTCAACAAATGGCACCTATGTCAATCAGGTTCGCATCAAGGAAGCCTATCTGACCTCGGGCTGTCTGCTCCGTTTTGGCAGCGCAGAGTTCATCTTTCAGCCTCTTGATGAAGAAGTGGCCGTGGTGCCTTCGAGCGAAGAGAAGTTCGGCGACATCATCGGCGGCAACGTCAAGATGCGCGAGATCTACGGAATTCTTGAGAAGATTGCGACGACGAATGCGACCGTCGTGATCGAAGGCGAGACCGGAACGGGCAAAGAGGTCATTGCACACACGCTGCATAAGATGAGCCTGCGCGCCAAACGGCCCTTTGTTGTTTTCGACTGCGGCGCCGTGCCGGAATCCCTCATCGAATCCGAGCTCTTTGGCCATGAAAAGGGGTCGTTTACGGGTGCCATTATGACACGCCAGGGCCTGTTTGAGCTGGCCCAGGGGGGGACGATATTCCTCGACGAATTGGGCGAGCTCAGCCTCGAACTCCAGCCCAAACTGCTGCGCGTTCTTGAGCAACGCGAGGTTCGGCGTGTTGGTGCAGCCAAGCCCATCCCGGTCGACGTACGCGTCATTGCGGCGACAAACCGAAAACTCGAAGAAGAGGTTCGCAATAATCGATTCCGGGAAGACCTTTTCTACCGGCTCTCGGTATTGCGCATCTTTTTGCCGCCTCTGCGCGACAGAATCGATGATCTGCCACTGCTCGTGAAGCATTTCCTTAAAAATTCTTCCTTTAATCGCGACATCAACGGCAACCTGAAGCTCCGATCCATATCGCGCGAAGCGCTTAAAGCCATGACCCAGTACACGTGGCCAGGAAACGTCCGTGAACTCCTCAACATCGTAGAGCGCGCCTGTTCGCTGGCCGACGGAGACTGCATTGAGCTGACAGATCTGCCCGAACACATCGCCTGCTGCGCCGACACCCCCCTCCCCACGCCTCCTGTGCCCGTCGCACCAACAAGCGCCCCGGCGCCCTTTGCACCCATCATTCCAAGCCAGCCAGCCCAGGACTATTCCTCGAAAACCTTCAAAGATGCCAAAGAGGAATGGCTCGCCAGCTTCGAAGGGG
>WQTY01000306.1 GCA_009786045.1 Pseudomonadota bacterium
GAGCCACAGCGCCGCTGCATCTGCTGCCGCAGCCGTGGCCAGAAGGCAGCATTGCTGCGCTTTGGACGGCTTGGCAACAGCCTGTGCTTCGATCTGCGAAAGAAGCTGCCGGGGCGCGGCTATTATGTCTGTGCCCAGATGGCCTGCCTTGAGAAGGCTTTTGCGAATGCCTTTCGTCGTGTTACAAAGCTGGACTGCAAAGACAGCCTGTCGGATGTCAAAACGTTTGTGACGGAGGTTCTGCTGCCCGGACTCAGAAAACGCTACGAAGAATGCCTCCTGGCAGGCAAACGCAACGGCACGCTGCTGATGGGCGCCGAGTGCGTCGAAGAGGCCGCAAAAAACGGTGCCTTATCCTGCTATATCCTGGCAACGGATGCTTCGGAGTCCACACAGCAAAAGTACCGCTCAAATGCACTGCGCAAAGCATTGCCCTGCCTGGGGCTGTTGGATCGCGACCACTACGGGCGTCTCTTTGGCGCTTCTGACAGGGTCGTGCTGGGGTGGCTGCCTGGTGCCCTGTGCCAGGAATTCATCGAGTTAGAGTCGATTATCGTAAGACTTGGTTCGCACATCTAGTGGCGACACCGAACCTCAATGGCGAGGAGATTATTCTGGAAGTTTGGACACATTGTCTTGAAGCACGAAGGGAAGCGTCATATAAGGTGCGAAGAGATTTTGTGTTTTTTTGGGGAAGATTCCCATCATCTGTGTAGATTGGGAATTGTTTGACGCAGGAAGGGCTCAGAGAGAGCATGGCGAAATCGACGAAGGTTGTTGAATTAGCGGCCACCCTAGGTTTGGATGGCCAGCAATTGATCGATCAGATCAATGGCATGGGACTGGGATTTTCAGTCAGGACGCATACGAACACACTGAGTGACGAGCAGGTCAAAATAGTGCAGCAGGCCATAGCCAGCCAGCGTCAGGCACGCGGAGGAAGTGCCATTGATGCACGTTCCCAGTCCACGTCAAAGGGCACTGTGCGTATCCGTCGCCGGCGCGACGATGAAGGCGTTGGCCCGGACGTTGCTGAGACCGGTGCCGCCACTGGGCCGGCCAAAACTCTCGCCTCAAAAGCAGAGGCGGCACGTGCTGCCGCCAATTCACATGCTGCGGCGTCCAGCGATGAAGGCCCGGCTGCCTCCACCAAAGCGCAGGCGTCCACCGCTGCAGAACTCAGCCAGGAAACACAGGACTCCCTGGCGCTTGCACAGTCCGAGTCCGTCACCAAAAACAAAGATGCAGCCCTGTCCCATAAAAAGGACAAAAAAGACGACTCTGCAGGCCATGAGGACAGCAAGCTCGAAAGCGAAAAAAAATCGCGCAAAAAAAACGAACACGTCCTCGAAATCGCCCCCAAGTTCGAAAAGGAACCCGCCATCAAGATCGAAGCAAGCTTTACGGATGACGATGACGCCTCTCAACTTGAGACCGACGACGAACTCAACGTAGATGCCTCTGATGCCGACGTGGATGCCGTTGTCGCCAAACCCAAGGCAAAAAGCAAAAAACCTGCGCCTGCTGAGGTTGTCACCAGTGTTGTCCCAACGGAGACGGAAGCCGATGCCGCCAAGAAGAAGGTCGTACGCCCCTCCAACATCACCGGTGCCATCGACCCCGCCCTGATTCGGGCCATGCTCGTACGCGATAACAAAAAGTTCAGCACAACGCCCCCGAGCAGTACAGGCAACGACAAGGTGGTGCGCCAAAGCCCCGGTCCCCGCACCGTCGTCAATCAGCAGCAGATCTACGGCGCCCCCACGCAACGCAATTCCCACACCAACAATACCGGCAATATCGGTTTCAAAAAAGGAAAGAAGGGGCAAAAAGCGCCCGTCTTCGAAAAACCTCAGGTCAATCACCCGCAAATGGCCGAGCACAAGCGCGTCATCCGGCTCGCCGGCAACATCTCTATCGCCGATATCGCCAAGGAAATGGGCGTCAAAGCCGCAGAAGTCATTCGATTCCTCATGAAAGACCTCGGCCTCATGATGACGGTCAACCAAACCGTCGATCTCGAAACTGCCGAACTTATCACTGCCGAACATGGTTACACCATCGAAGACGTCAGCTTCAAGGAAGAAGCCTTCACCGAGTCCCGGGCTGACCGGCCGGAAGACCTGATCCTGCGCGCCCCCGTGGTCACCGTCATGGGACACGTTGATCACGGCAAAACGTCACTCCTTGATGCCATCCGAAATTCCCGCGTCACCGCAAGCGAAGCAGGCGGCATCACACAGCACATCGGCGCTTCCACCATTGACACTGCCAATGGCAAGGTCGTCTTCCTCGACACGCCCGGGCACGAGGCCTTCACGGCACTGCGCGCAAGGGGCGCTAAAGTCACCGACCTCGTCGTTCTCGTCGTGGCCGCCGATGACGGCGTCATGCCGCAAACCGTCGAAGCCATCAATCACGCCAAAGCCGCCAACGTTCCAATTATCGTTGCCGTCAATAAAATCGACAAGGCAAGCGCCAACCCCGAACGTGTCCGACAAGCGCTCACTGAATACCAACTCATTGCTGAGGAATGGGGCGGCTCGACATTGTTCAAAAACGTCTCAGCCCTGACCGGCGAAGGCGTCCAGGAGCTCCTTGAGCTGATTCAGCTCCAGTCAGAGGTTCTCGAACTCAAGGCGAATCCCGACAAGGAAGCCCGCGGCATCCTCCTCGAAGCCTACAAGGACAACCGCCGCGGCATCGTCGCGTCTCTCATTGTCCAGGAAGGCACGCTGCGCGTCAACGACATCCTCGTCAGCGGCGCATGCTCGGGCAAAGTCAAGACCATGATCAACGACAAGGGCAAAAGCATCCAGGTCGCAGGGCCGTCGACCCCCGTCGAGATCACCGGCCTCTCAGACATTCCCGATGCCGGCGAACCCTTCTTCGTCACACAGGATGAGAAAATCGCCAAGTCCTTCACCACGCAAATCAAAGAGCGGAAGCGAAACGCCGACCTCACCTCGCGAAAGTTCGACCCCTGGTCACAGTTCAACGACAACAAGCAGCTCAACATCATCATCAAGGCCGATGTCCAGGGCTCGCTCGAAGCGCTCATCAAATCCCTCGGTGCGCTCTCAACCAGCGACGTCGAACTTGTCGTCGTCCACTCTGCCGTAGGCGGCACCACCGAAAGTGATGTCCAGCTGGCCGTTGCTTCCAACGCCATGATCATCGGATTTAACACCCGTCCCGAAGCCCGCGCCGCCGAAATTGCCAAACGCGAAGGCATCGTCATTGAGTCGTTCTCGATCATTTACGATACCATCGACTACATCCGCGATGCCATGAGCGGGCTCCTCGATCCCATCATCGGAGAAAACGTCATCGGACATGCCGAAATTCGAAACACCTTCAATGTCCCCAAAATCGGTACCATTGCAGGCGGATACGTCACAAACGGCATCATCCGGCGAAACGCCAAATGCAGACTCCTGCGCAGCGGCAAAGTCATCTACGAATCTCGCATTGCATCCCTCAAACGCTTCAAAGACGATGCCAAAGAAGTCCGAAATGGCTTCGAATGCGGCTTCTCAATCGAAAACTACAACGACCTCAAAGTTGGCGACGTCGTCGAAGTCTACGAAATCACCGAAACCAAGCAGACCCTTTGACGTCGCTTCTCGGGGACTCGCTCCCCGAACTCTGCTCAGGCAAGACAATCCACGTAGAGACAAAGCATGCCTTTTGTCTCTACACGTTTTTTGGAGGGGGCCGCGCCCCCTGCGCCGCTATCGGCCACAAACCCCCGTCGCCTGCGGCGCCCCCCCCCTTTGTGAAAGGGGG
>WQTY01000307.1 GCA_009786045.1 Pseudomonadota bacterium
CTAAAAACCTGTCTACGTAGAGGCTTGGCTGGACTTTGGCGGCGACCTGGTGCGCCATGAGCCGTTGGATATGGTGCCAGTCGTAGTTGTGCAGGTATTGAATGTTGGCGACGAGATCGTCGATGGGCGGGCCGCTGGGTTCCGGGATAAAGGGCTGCGTATTCAGGGCCGTTGTCTGACAGCGTATGCGATTGTTGAGGGTGACACACTGGGGGGTGACATCGATCTCGGGGGTTGAGTTCAGGATGGTCGTGACTTTCCAGGTTTTGGGATATTCGAAGATATACTCTGAGCGGACAATGGGGGTCTGGTTTTCCCCGAAGAAAAAGCGCATATCGGAGAAGCGTGAAGGTTCTATGGGAAAACCCGGCGTTTTGAAGGTGAGGTATTCGACTTCGACGAAGTCACCGACTTCGAGATCCGGTGCGGAGATGGAGCTTTTGAAGTCGATGAGTTCCGGCTCGACGACATCATAGGATCCCTGCTTGACGGTGCGAAGGGCGAGGACGGCGGCATTTGTGGGGAGATAGACCTCGCCGACGCTGTTTTTTCCATCTTTGTTGATGACGCGTGTGATGGTGTGGGTCAGGTGGATGGCGCTGCCATTTTCGAAGTATTGTGCGGCAGCGTAGTCCAGGACAACGACGGCGGAGGCATTTTCAGTGGGTGCAGTATCGACGTAGTCGCGGATAATTTGGAGGCCATCCTGTCGGAACGCTTCCATGGGACGCACGTTGTCGAGGTACCATGCCATCTGGTGCAGGCTTGAGGCTTCGGGGGAAACGTCGAGGATTTGGCGAACGATTTGCCTGGCAGCGTTTTCGTGATTGTTGGCGCGCAGGCTGTCGACGAGGGTCAGGAGCTGTTCGATGCTGGGCAATTCATGCTGGCCGCGCTTGTGGGCCGCGAGGAATGCCTGGGTGTCCTGGATGGCAGCGGCAGGATTATCTGCGGCCAGTGTCAGGATACGTTCGAACTGGAACGAGGGATGATCCGGGAAACGCTCGGAAAGCGCCGTGGCAACAGATTGCCGGGAGGCGTTGAGCATGGCATTTTGGCGATAGACCTGCAAAACCTGCGGGCAGAGACGAACGCTTTGGGAGATTTCGGCGGGTGCGGGGAGGTTGGCAAACAGGGCTGCATTTTCGAGGTATTGTGCGCTTAAAGCACATGCATCCGGGTTGAGGCGATAGGCCTGCATGAGTGCCCATCGTGCATCTTCCGGCCAGTCTTTGCTGCGGAACAGATCGGACATCAGGCGTTGAACGTCGGCATTGTCAGGGTTGATTGCCTGGCGCTGGCTGTCGAGCAGATCGAGGGCTTGCTGGGCGTAACCCTTCTGCTTCAGGAGAAAGGCGCGATGCAGGTGAGCCTGTGCCAGCTGGGGTGCTGCCTGTGAGATGCTTTGCAGTATGGACAGAGCCTCATCGACGCGTGCGGAAGGATCCAGCTCGGCATCTCTGAGGAGGCGTTCTGCCATGAGGTAGGCAGCCTGCTGATCGTTTGGGGCCAATGTCAGGCGCTTCTGGAGGACAGCATCGGTCGTGGCAAAGTCGCGGTTCATGATGGCCATCGTCGCCAGGACCCATGTTTTGAGGGGATCAGTGGCGGCGGTTTCGATGTTGACACCGGCATAGCCGGTGTCGAGTGGGGTGGCCTGAATGAGTCTGCCTGTGACTGAGGGGGACTGCGTTTCGGCGATTGTTGTCAGGTCCTGCGCCTGATTTGGGACGAGCCAGATCTTAATGGCATCGTCCTGGGGAGTGCTTTCGAGGAAGCCGAATTTAAGCCGCAGGGCGTGGGTGCCTTCTGTCAATTGCAGCTGCGTGGCCGTGAGATCGCCGGATTGGATCTGGGTTCTACCTTTGCTGAGAACCGTTTGCCCGTCGACAGAGAGGGTGAACATATGTGTGGAGCGCACGACGAGGGTCAATGTTGCCGGTGCCTGGAGGGTGACGTAGGTTTGGGCGGCATATTGCCCAGCCATGAATCCAAGAAAGGTCGTGCCATGCCGTGAGCGGTAGCGATACGGCGCTTTGCTTGGGTCGTTGCTGACAGTTTTGTCCGAGAGCAGGGCATCGGCATCCTCTGGGATGGGGTGATCGAACTCTGTCAGCAGCAGCGGGGTGAATGGGCCCAGCCATGCCCATTGTGTGAGAGGCAGTGCAGTGGGGTGTGGGGGGACGTCCGGGGTGCGCCTGGCGATGTCGAATTCGAGGGTGTCGCCCTGGAGGGAGGCAAGCCAGCTTGCGGCCAGAGGATCCTGTGTGCGAAGCGCCAGAATACGCTCGGTGTCGAAGGCGTAGCTCGTGGATCGGAGTGCGGCATGCAGCCGGATAAGCACGGGCGTGAGGTAAGGGTGATCCGGGTTTGTTTCGACGAAGCCGATATAGCGTGCGACAGCCGCCGACCAGTCATAGCGCGATACGGCCGCGTTGGCGGCCAGCAGCTGCAGCAGCGGATCGTCGCCCTGGGGGACGTCGTCGAGGCTTGCCAGGTCACCCGTCATCCATGCGGTGAGCAGTGCGCCGTCGTGAGTGTTGATGCTGGGCCACACCGTTTCGTGCATCCCTGACCCGGTCGTGGCGCATCCTCCCATGCCACCCAGGGCCAGGAGCGTCCCGAGCAAGAGGCAGAACTTTTTGGACAGTTTCATCTTATTTCTCCTGGGATGACGGATGGGAGTGGGGAGGTGTGTCAGCATCAAACACAATGGCAATGGGTGTGTTGAGATGGCGGTCGATTTGTTGCAGGAAATCGAGATAGCCGGCATAAACCTGTGGTTCGATGCGATGCATTGCGAGCACGGCGCGTGCATGGGATGTCAGCGTGGAGTCTTCGAAATGGTAATTGATATTGAGCGAGCCATATTGGCTAACGATGGAAACGGGTGCCGGGAGGGTGGGTGTGGCATTGGGCGGCAGGATGACCGAGGCCGTTTCGTCGAAGGTCAGGGGCAGGGGAAACTGGAGCGGATATTGTCGCACAGCGCCGGAGGCAAAGCGCTGCGTCAGGCTGACCGACTTTACGAGCGGCAGGAGCTTCCAGCCTGAAGCGTCGACCTTGACGATGTCGCTGAGCGTCGTCGTGGCTTCGAAACGTATCAGGACGTCTTTTTCGAGGTTATCGATGTCGCCAAAATCTGCTGACAAGACGGTGGTTCCCGGCACGGTATAAGCAAGCTCTGATTTCAGGCGCTCGATTTGGATTTCGGAATTGCCTCCTGCCTGTCCGGTTTGGGACTGGTATCGTTCGCGATAGCTCGGGGCAGCAAATCCCTTATATGCCGCGCTTCCGGTGTATCGGACATTCTGAGCATCCCGCAGGTCGAACGTAAAATGCGTCGTGATGACGTTGTCGCCAGCCGTTGTGATGGGGGTCTTTCGGAGGACATAGCTTGCATCATCGCGGATAATGAGCACCAGTGCATCCTGATCGAGCATGGGCAGTTCGCGCGTTCCGCTGAATTCTGCCGTGCCGTCGAGGAACAGATCAAACTCCGGCACGTAAACGATGGCATGATCAAAGACATAGGCACTTGGGAGGAGCGTGTCGATATTGCCATTCTGGCGCGTGCGCACGATGACGAAGTTTGCTTCGATGCCTGCTTCCTCCAGCATGACTTTGAGGAGGCTTGCCTTATCCTTGCAGTCGCCGAATTTTCGCTGAAAGACCTGTGGCACGGGGTAGGGCTTGTAGCCATGGATGCCAAATTCGAGGGCAACATATCGCGTTGTCTTGAGTACGAAGTGATAAATCCGTTCGACGATTTCACGACGGCTTTTGGC
>WQTY01000308.1 GCA_009786045.1 Pseudomonadota bacterium
CGGCCCCGCAACGCCCCGCTGTCTCCTCTCCAAGGGGGATGCCGGCAAAGCCGACAGTGGGGGGAGGATAAGGCGTCGGACTAAAGTTGCTTCTTATTGAACAGCACGACCGACGCGAGCAAAAATCCCGCGATGAGAACGAACGTAACGATCAGGGGCACGACAAAGTCCCCTGTCTGCACCGCACCCGCAAGCAGGCTGGAGTTTAGCGACGCCAGCACCAGCGGGCTGTACTTTGTCAACTGGGGAACCAGGCCGGCAAGCGACATAACCACAACAACGCCGCCCGTGAGCAGTACGCCGGAAAACGCCTGCCGGAACAGCACGCAGCCAAACACAAGCGCGCTGATAAGCATCAGGCCGAACACCCACATGGCCACAGCGGCGAACACCGTGTGCGGCTGCGCCGCGTCCTGCCAGAGATAAGCGGTGTAGCCGTAAGTGATCCCAAAGCACATCCAGTAACTGACCGTCATGATCGCGACAGCAGTGAAAAACTTGGAGATGATCACTGCCGGGCGGGACAGTCCCTTGGTCAACATGATTTCGCTCTTTGCCAATAGCCCGGCGATTTCTCCGCACAGGGACAGGTACTCCATCGGGCTCATATAGTTGTAGAACTCGGGCACGTCGGGCAGATACCCGATCAGGCGGTTCGTTTTGGTCTGCCCGTACTCAACCGTCTCGCCGCACACGCTGATGCTGCCGGCGTCGGCTTCGAGCAGTCCTACAATCATCCTCATCGTGGTGGTTTTCCCCGCGCCGTTTTGGCCAATGAATCCAAAGATCACCCCTTCGGGTACGGAGAAGCTCACCTCGTCGATCACCTTTTGTGCACCGAAGCTCTTGGACAGACCACTGATCGTCAGCACGTTCATTGGTCTTCGCCCCTTCCGGCAACGAAGTAAAAGATCGGGCCAATCACGTTGACGCACAGTACGATGATAATCCACATGATCTTGTTGCCAAAGCGGTAGTGGGGATGCTTCAACACGTGGATAAGCGCAACGACGGACAGGGTAAGCTGGACGATGACCAGCGGGAGGATGAGCGGCAGATGATTAATAACAAAATTTATATCTCCCATATTTTGGCCTCTCCGTATATCAATGATGAGCGGTAGATAATTAATAAAAATCATAACAATACTTATATCGCCCATGTTTAGACCTTATTTAGATGATGCGAACCAGATTGTGATTGTCGACCCATTGCCCAGCTGAGCACTGCCGTTCGGCCGCAGCCAATAGCGGCGCAGGGGCGTGGCCTCATAGGCGTTAATCTGTTTTGTGAACATTATTGTTTTGAGCATATACGCTATTCACAGGTATTGCTTATCACAAAGATGCACCTCAAATTCCCCTCCTTTGGAGGGGTGCCCGTAGGGCGGGGTGGTTCATTCCGACGCACCCGCATTCCCAGTAAATATCCCACATAGCGAAAACGACTTACAACATGTTAACGCCTATGGGGCGTGGCCCCCTTCAAAGTGCTGCTTACTGTGCCGAAGTAAAGACAAAGGGAAATTCGACGACGCAGATGCCACCGTCGGGTTTTTCGAACTTGAGCCGGCGGATGGTTCTCGTCAGGCAGGTTTCGACGCGTTCGTTGTTCATGGTGGTGGACTTGATGGATGCCTCTGTCACGTCGCCGTCGAGGCCGATCTTCCAGAAAACGACAATTTTTCCAGAAAGTTTTGGATCGGCCAGAAGTTGCTGTTCGTAGCAGTTTCTCAGAGCGGCAGCGCGCTTTTGAACGGTGTCGCGAATATCGCTTTCGCGGCAAAAGGCGCCCTGTTTGGCAGTTTCCATTTCGAGTTTGGGTTTGGGCGTGGCACGGGACCTTTGCGGCCCGGCGAGGTTGGTGGATTTTGTGCCGCCTCCGCCCTCAAGGCCGCCGATTCTGCCGCCGCCTCCCTGTCCCGAACCGTAACCGCCGCCACCGCCGCCACCGCCTCCTCCGAAGCCGACACCGCTGAGACCGGCAGCAAAGCCCGCACCCGTTCCAAAGGCCGTCCCGTCTGCCGACTCCGGCATATCGTCCCATGCATTGCCAAGCCCTGCCGTTGACCCAAAGAGGCTTTCCATGCTGTGGCCCTTGCCGCCGACAAAGGCTGCCTGAAGGCCAACGGGGCGATCCACACCTGCCAGACCGGCAAAATTCGATGGCGGCACATCCGCTGTCTTTGGGCGATCGGTTTGCACCATGCTGTTATCCATAATAACGGCATCGGCCTCCTCGAACATTGGCAGCGGTTCGATAACGGGCGGGTCTTCCTGCTGCGAATGCTCCGAAACGTTTGTCAGGAGCTCAATCCAGCGAGCCGAGAGAGGTTTGTAAGCCAGCGCCGCTTCCTGCTCGTCGCTGAGCCAGAAGGCCGAAAAAATGACAAAACCATGGATGGCAAAGCTCAGCAAAAGCATGCCAGCAAGGGGGGTGGAGAGCGCGGCAGCCAGCTGCACAAGCCCCCCGTCCCGCCTTAAAACCGCCCCGTCCTCGTGGCAGAGCACCATATCCAGGCCATCTGCCAGATTCAGAATGAGCCAATCCCCGGGGCCAAAGTCAAAAACCATGACGCCATCCTGGGTCGATTTCGGCTTCAGATCGAGCCCCGGTACAGCGGCCATCGAAATCTTCCCCCCCAGGCCAAGGCTGACCAGCCGGTCACCCGGTATACGCACCTCGCCTGCGCGATACAGCACAAATGGCGACGCGAATAACTCGACGACAAAGTCCGCACTCTCTGGACCAAGCGTCACCGAGTCCCGGCAGGAGATCGATTTTTCTTCAACAATGCGCTGATGGTACACCAGCGATGCTCGCAAGCTGTTTGACATCATGAACTCCGAAAACCGCCTCCGCGTCATTTCCTTACGCGGCGAGGCCATAGGGTACTAGACCCCCGAACAAGCGCAAGCAAAATGACGGCGAGCCATGGCACAAAGCCTGTTCGTCGACCTGCGGGCCGGGTGGCACGCAGGTTGCCTGCATGACAATCGCTGCTGCCGTCATCCCCATACAGCTTCTCTTGGATCCAGTTCGAACGCAGGGCAAGCAGCGTCGTGACCCCTATCAGGCGGCACCCCCCATCCCCTCCTAACACGATACCCACGAGGTAAGTTTCCCCTTTCCACTGTGCGAGCACAGGCCCCCCTGAATCGCCCTGACAGGGCCCACCCTGCTCAATGCTGTGCATGAACGTGCCGTAAGGCAAAAGGTAAGTCCCGCTCTCCAACTTCACCATGCAACCCTCTTCCTGCAGTGTCTGTTTTCGTGTACAGATCCCGCTTACTGCCCCAGAGACTTCCAGCCTCCGCCCTTCGCGTCCTTCTTCATCCAGACCATATCCCAAAAAACGAACTGCATGGTGGTCTTTGGCCATCTGAGTCACTGAAGCAGTATCCTCAAGGATGGGATAGACATAAGCATCCGCCACGGGCCTGTCCAGCCATAATATGGCCAGGTCATGGCGTGCAGCCTCCGGGTTGAAAGCAGGATGAATCACATAGCGCAGCACCTCATAATGCGCTGCATCCTCTGCGTCGAGCGATTCACCCGCCACCACACGCACCAACCCCCTGTTCCAAATTGCCTCAAAGGAAAATTCGCTGCTGCTGTCCACGCAATGCGCTGCCGTTAAGACAACATCCGGCGCAATCAAAGCACCGCTGCAAAATGCCAAAGTGCTCTCCTCAAGCCTCACCGCCAAAGCCACTGCCACCGCATCTTCGGGCGAAGAAGCCGGATTGCCCCCCACAATCGCACCCCTGACCTGCGAAAAGGC
>WQTY01000309.1 GCA_009786045.1 Pseudomonadota bacterium
CCCCGGAAGCCGGCGAGGGGGTTTCTCCGCCGACGCCCATGGCCGCAGCCGTCGTGCGCTGCTCTTCGTTGATCGTCAGGCGATGTGCCGTCGCTCCGCGCTGCGGGAATTCAAAACACTTGTAGCAAAATGCCTGATGGCTTCCATCAGACTGCTTTTCGACAACCCATCCACCTGACAAACCTCGCACTTCGTAGGCTTCCCACTTCAGGCGCACGCCACAATAATGGCAACGCCCCTGACGAATCTTAAATATCTCGTAACGTTCTTTCTCGTCCATTGCCCTATCCTCCTCCAACCGGCAGCCAGCCAACATCCCCCTATCTCACCCCAGCAAACTACAGCGCCTGATAAAACCAGAAACGGAACATGTTAATGTCGCGCTCGGCCGTAATGGCCTTCTGGGTGATCTTAAGTGCCTCTGAAGTGACAAACTCGGCCGGGATATAGAAAGGCCAGTTACGCCAGCGGAAGCGCTTATCCGATCCGGGACACTGCGAAATGCCAACGCGAAGATCGTTGGCATAGTATTCGATCTCGAAATCGCCGCGGACATAGTCCATACGACGCAGCAGCATGATTGGGCGATTGGGCGTCACATTGCGAATCTCAAACGTCGTATACCCACCCTCGTGCGCAATGCCAACGTCCTCGACCGTTGCACCATCCGGGTAACGGATGCGCTGACGCGTTCGCCACGAATCGCGCGCATCCACGATCTGGAACATATGCGCCTGCTCGCTTTCTTTGTTCAGGATGTCTATCGAGTCGATGAGTGACCACTCCTGGCCATCAATCGTCACGTTCTCAGGCATGGCCTGACTCCATTCCTTAATGCGCGTCCACTCATTGGAAATGTCGCTCGCCACTTCCTCCAGCCCCTCAGGCGGCAGCTGCTCGCCCACGATCGACAACAGCGGCCCCGAAGACTTCTCCTGGATGGCAATGACCTGATCCAGACTGTCGAAATTGATAAGGTCGTTCTCGTCCACCACCAGAGATTTGTCCTCGACCATGTCGCGGAAAACCTCTATGGAGTGCTTGAACTGGCCAAAATCCTTCATTGCCTTGAGCGTTGGCTTGGTCGCCTCAATCTCATTGACCGTATCCCACTCAAGATCGCCCAGATTCGCAAGCAAAGGCATGATATTCTGAGGCCCAATGGCACCGGACTCCAGCAACATGTCGACCGTCATCAGACCCAGCGCCACGCCGTTGGCCGCCAGCACCTTCTTGTCGCGCGCAAGGCGATAGTAAATATCCCGCTGCGCACGCAGGAGCTTGCGCAGACGATTGATGAGATCCATGGGCAGATAACCGCCGACAACGCCGGCCTTGGGCACAAACCGAAGATCAATCTCATTGGGACCGGGATCCAGCGGATCCTTCGCATCCGTGATCTTCTTCGCATCCTCCGTCAGATACACGCGCGCAATCTCCACCTGCGAGGCAACGTCCGGATCCGTAATTGACACCTCAATGACGGCCTTCTCCTGAATGCGGCGATGGCCTTTAAAGTCGAGGTTTTCCTTATAGGCAATAAAGTCCGAAAACTCTTCGACATACTTGACCACGAAGTAGATCGTCAGCGGCAGCTTAAAGTCACCCTTATTGATGGCCTTGATCTCTGTCTCATAGAGCAGAATGTCATTGCCCTGACCGTCGATGGCATAGCCCGGCGCAACTTCGACCGACATGTCCGCACGGCCGCGCGCCCGAACTTTCAGCTCCTGCCGGTAACCCGGCACCACGCCCGCACCATGGAAACAACGGTTGTGAAGCTTGCGCTTCTCCACGTGATACCGCTCGGCATCGTTCCAGTCCTTCGTCGTGGTCACAAAGCCCTTGAAAAAATTAATCCGCTTAAATCCTTGATCCTCTGCCATGTTTTCACCTGATCCGGTAGCGCTCCGGGATACTCTCCCAAAAGCATGCGTGTTGGGGGATGATTGCTGTATGATTGCTATTCTTCACCTGGTAAGCGTTCCACTTCTGCCTCTCCAAGCTCGACGATTTCCTCGCCGGAACCAATCACGTACGCCGAATCCTCGTCGCCAACCAATAGCTGGAACTCGGACAGCATGACGCGCTTGCCCTTGAAGCGGAGGTAATACATCGAATGCGCTGGCTTCTCGGCACGAATGATCTCATGGATTTTGACGATCATCTGCTCCGACAGTTCATCCGGATCGAGCGGAATGTCGACGATAAAAGCATGCGACAGATTCACGACTGGAAAAATCACCGAGTCAAAATCCATCGTCGAATGCACGCCAATCTGAAAACCATGAAATGGCCAGGCATTTTCGATGATCTCAGGCTCGACCCCCACAAATATCGAAAGAAACAGCTTCAACCCCTTCACCGTGCCGCGAATACGGTAATAATCGACTGCACGGCGCAAAAGGTAGCGTTTCTTCTCTTCAGGCCACGACTCATCAAGCACAAAGGCTATCCAGCTCGCAAGCCAGGGCAAAAAGTCTTCGGGCGTATCGTAGGGGCGAAAAAGCGACGGAATGTTATCGACCGTTTTGGAGATGCCGTCATAGATGTGGCGGAAAATCCAAAGAAAATCGCGCAAATGGGTATGGCCTTCGTAAACACTCGCACGATAAATACCCGGCAAAAATTCGCAGAACGAGCGCTGCGATACGCGAATCGTCACGATGGTATCAGAGTCGACGATCTGGCCTTTGGGAGGATCCTGTCCCAGAACCGTCAGCACTGGCTCATAGCTCTCCTCATAGACGACCTCGGGCCTGGGAAAACCATTGAGTGTCAAAAACACCGACGCATCCGATACCTGCAAACCTTCAAGATCGGGGACGCTCAATTTTCGTTTTGTTTGCTCGCGCATGTCTTACTCCAAACGAAAGTGGCCCGCATGTCTAGACAATGCGTTCACGCGTCTTCTCGGTAATGTCGAGGTTGACTAAATACGGCAATCCCTTGGGGCCGAGCTTAATCTGATCGACGTATATCCCACGATCCTCATCAAATATCTGAATCCTGTCGACAAAATCGACCCCATCGACCTCCTCGATCGTGTGGAACAAATCGACCTTAAACACGCCGCGCCCAAACGGCCAGCCCTTGCCGTCGCGGCCACCGGCCACCGGATGCAGGAACCGGCGAAGCGCCACCTCAATATCACGCTTGAGACGATCACTTGCTCCCGTCGAGGTCCGTATGATCTCCAGGTTGATGCTCAACTCCGTATACTGCGGACGCTCAACATTAACCTTGACCGTGATCAGACGCCGTTCGTCAAGATAGGCTTTCACCCGACGCAGCAACTCCGTCGTCGGCACAAGCTTCTGCGCATAGTCCTTCTTCGCAGCGTCAAACTTCGGCACCACGACAATGCACACCTCGCCCTCGCGTTCCGTCGATGGCAAACACGTCGTGCGCGCAATGGCATTGGAACTCTGAAGCGCCAAAACCTCGAAATCCTCCTGAGTCACCGCGCGATAACGGCTCTTGATGACATAGGGCCCACGCTGCTTGACTGAATCGATCGTCTCAACGTCACTGCCGCCGGCAGCCGCATAGTGATTCGTCACGCCATCAATATAGGCAATCGCCTGGCGGATCGTCGTCGCCTGATTCGCGCCAATATTCCCCTTAACGCCCCCACCCACACAATAGCGCGTCGTGCGAACGTTTTGATCGAGGAACGGCACCATCATCCCACGCGTGCCATCGCCAAAGCGAACCCTGCCGTTGAGGCGATCCAGACGATAGTGGCGGCTGCGCGGTGTCGACGCATAGAAGC